>JAKSBB010000626.1 GCA_022361315.1 Desulfobacterales bacterium | reverse complement strand
CGGGTGAGGTAAAGGCGAAAGAGGCTGACAAATGAAGCAGGTGATCCACGCATTTGCCAGAAATACGGTATTTGCCAATATCCTGCTGATGACGGTGGTGGTGGTGGGTGTTATGGCTGCGGCCATGATTGTAAAAGAGTCGTTTCCCACCATGGAAAGGGATGCCATTTCCATCACCGTTTTTTATCCCGGTGCAGACCCGGAAGAAGTGGAAGAGGGGATTTCCAGAAAAATTGAAGAGGCGGTGGAGCGGATAGAAGGGATTTCCGAGTACACCACCACGAGTAAGGAGGGGGCGGCGTCAGCGCGGATCGAAGTTCAGAAGGGCTATGATGTCAAGGCGGTTCTGGACCGGGTCAAAACCCAGGTGAACGCCATTTCCACCTTCCCGGCAGACGCTGAAAAACCGGTGATTTCAGATGTGGTACGCAAGAGCACTGTCCTCACCATGTACCTGGCCTCTGATATGCCGGAGCGGCGGCTGAAGGAATGGGGACAGCGGATCCGCGACCGGATCAGAGAGCTGCCCAACGTGTCCCAGGTGACGCTTTCCGGCACCCGGGATTACGAAATCTCCATTGAGGTGTCAGAAGAAAAACTTCGCCAGTACAACCTGACCTTTGACCAGGTGGCCCGGGCTGTCCGTAATTCCAGCGTGAACCGGGCCGGCGGCACCCTGAAAACCAGCGGTGAGGAAATCCGCCTGCGCACCATGGGGCGCAAGTACACCGGGGATGAGCTGGCCGGGATCATTGTCTATGCCGGGCCAGCCGGACAGATGGTGACCCTGGACCGTATCGCCGCCATCCGTGACGGGTTTGTTGAAACCCCTGCCAGGGCCGACATTAACGGCAAACGTTCCGTGCTGATCACCGTGTATAAAACCGACGAAGAAAACGCCCTGGTGATTGCCAAGGCGGTCCATGCGTATATGGACCAACTCAATACGGAACTGCCGGAAGGCATTGAAATCAAGGTGCTCTACGACCGGACCACCTCCCTTAAGG
>JAKSBB010000878.1 GCA_022361315.1 Desulfobacterales bacterium | reverse complement strand
GTCGTCCTGGCTGAAATACTCGAAAAACTTCATGGTGCCTCTCCTTCATGTCTGCCGTGTAAAAAGGTGTGATTTTCGGGCTATGTGAATTGCAGCAAGTGTGCCATGGATCGGATAGGCTGCCGGTCTGAAGATGTGTGTGAGTTTAACTGCCTGAAAACAAGTGGTAATATATACCTTGGGCTGTGTCTGTCGGGCTTCGGATCGTGTAAAAAGGGTGTAAAAATAAAAATTCTTTTATATGTCTTGCATTTTTTATCTGAATGGGTCATTGATGCGGTTATGGGTTGATTGGTCAACGTGTAAAATAAAAATATTTTTATATATTTTGCCGGAGAAAGTGGGTGAGGCATGGACATTGATAAATTTGACGACATCGACATTTACCGGGTGCTGGAACATCTTCATGAAGGCGTCGTGATTTCCGACATCACGGGAAAAATCGTGTTTTTCAACGGTGCCCAGGCACGGATCGACGATTTTTCACGTGAGGAAGTTGTGGGGCGGAATATTACCGATGTGTACAAGCTTGATGATACCAACAGCCCCACCATGCGCTGTCTGAACTCCGGGGAGCCCATAATGAATGAGACCCTGGTGTACCGGACTCGGTTCGGCAGGGTGTCCAACATCATCTCCAATGTCTATCCTTTATATAAGAGCGGGGCACTCATCGGTGCCATCAATTTTTCAAAGGACTACCAGGTTCTTGAAAAGATAATGACCTCGGATCCCAAGGATGTGGGCAACAGGATGGGCCCATCCGGGGCCCGGGCCGGAAAGCGGGCGGGGAACGGCACCCGGTTTTCATTCAAGGATATCATTGCCTCGGACCCTGAAATGCTCAACGCCATCCACATTGCTAAAATGGCGTCAGGCTCTCCTTCACCCATTATGATCTCTGGGGAGACAGGCACGGGCAAAGAGTTGTTTGCCCAGTCCATCCACAACCACAGTCACAGAAAGAAAAAACCCTTTATCCCGGTGAACTGTGCGGCCATTCCCGAGCAGCTGCTGGAAGGTATTCTTTTCGGCACCTCAAAAGGATCTTTTACAGGGGCCATTGATAAGCGGGGATTGTTTGAGCAGGCGGACGGAGGGACGATCTTTCTGGACGAGCTGGATTCCATGCCCCTGACCCTGCAGGCAAAATTGTTGCGGGTGATCCAGGAGAAAAAGGTAAGGAAGCTGGGATCCCTGGTGGAAAAAGAGCTGGATGTAAAAATCGTTTCCTCGGTGTCAAAACCACCCCTTGACATCATCCAGTCCGGCACGCTCCGTATGGACCTGTTTTACCGCATGGGGGTGGTGTCGCTCCTCCTGCCGCCGTTGCGGGAACGCAAACGGGGATTCAACTCCCTGGTCAAGGCCTTCATTGCCAAATTCAACAGGGCGCTTGATGAAGATGTGACGGGTGTTTCAGACCGCGTGGCTGAGCTTTTCACCCATTATCACTGGCCGGGGAACGTCCGGGAGCTGGAGCATATCATAGAGGCCGCCATGAACATGGTGGCCGGTGAGCCCGTCATCCGTCTGCCCCATATGCCACCCCATATTTTTACCTTTGCCGGTCAAAAAGAGGATGGAAAAAATAAGGGTGTACCTGTAAACACTCCGGAAGGGGATACGGCCGTCCGCCATGTGCCCGGGACCAGTCTTGCGGATACACAGGCGCTCAATGAAAAGGCCATGATATGCAACGCCTTGAAACGGTCTAAAGGTAATGCTGCCAAGGCCGCACGGCAGTTGGGCGTATCCCCCCAGGCCTTCCATTATAAACTGAAGAAGTACCGTATCGACAGGAAGGCTTACATTCAGCAGTGACTCCCATGTAAAATGTAAAAATACTTTACTGTAAATATAAAAATTTTTGTATGTATTCAAGTGTTGCTCCGGCAGTCGTTTCGGTTTTCTACATTTTTTTCAGGTTAGCTTTCTATTAGTATTGTCCTCATTTCTTGCACATCTCCGGGCTAAGGCCCCCGGGGTAAAACATCTGGCGCACTGAAGTTTCTGTAAATTGGTACACTACCTGCATTCTATTTGGGACGTGTGTGTGTATGCTTCATCTGATGTTTAATTAATTTAAATTTGGAGGGAAGATTCATGGGTACGAAAAAAGTTCAATTCATCATCGCTTTTATCGTGGCAGTATTCTTGTGTGCAAGTTCAGGCTTTGCCGCCAACAAGACGCTGAAAGTCGGTATTCTCGGGCCTTTTACAGGGCCTTCAGCTCAGACTGGAAAGGAATTCAAGGCCTCTGTCAACATGGCGCTTGACACCATTAACTCCACGGTAGGCGATTACACCATTGAACCGGTATGGGTAGACTCCCAGTCTGATCCGGCCAAGGCATCCGGTGCCTATGCGGAAGCCGTGGAAGGCAAGGGTATCCAGGCCGGCGTGCTCAACTGGCATTCCTCCGTTGCCATCGCAGTGATGGACGTGGCGGCCCAGTACAAGGTGCCCCACATGTTTGGTTTCGGCGCCTCCGAGGTGGTCAATGAAAAATGGCAGGCAAATCCTGAAAAATACTCTTACTGGGGCGGCAAAGGCTGGCCCGTACCGGCAAAACTTGAGAAGAACTATGTGGTTGCATTAAACAAAGCCATTGAAGCCGGAACCTTCAAACCTAAGAAAAAACTGGCCGCCATCTACGGCGAAGACACTGACTGGGGACGTTCCGCAGGCGGTTCTTATAAGAAAGCCCTTCTGGAAAGCGGATGGGAAATTCATTCCGAGCAGTACTTCCCCGCCACCCAGACCGACTTTTATCCTCTGCTGGCCAAATATAAAAAAGCCGGTGTTGCTGTCGTTGCAGGGACCTCTACCTCTCCTTCCGCCATCACCGCTTTTGTAAAACAGGCCACTGAAGTGGGTCTGAGAAGCGTTATTGTGGCCTCCGGCCTCGGCTGGATCGGCGACTGGTACAAAATGACCGGTCCTGCTTCCAACCTCGTGCTGGACTCCATTCCCCAGCTCACCACTGCCGAAGCACAGCAGTGGGCCAAAGACGTAAAGGCCAAATATGGCTTTAATCCTAGTCCCTCTGCCGGTGGCCTGTCCTATGACGGCATCCGGATGTTCATCAAGATTCTCCAGAGAACCAACGAACTCCACGGCAAACTGGACAAAGAAACCATTCACAAGACCATGGTTGATGAAGTCAACACCGGTAAACTGACTTACGGCAAGGCTGACGGTGCCATCATCATGAACGAATACAAGTATACCCCGGAAACCATGCCCGACATGGTGGTTGCACCGGATGCATACTTCTTCCCCATCCTGCAATACAAACAGGGTAAAGGCTATATGATCTTCCCGGAAATCTGGAAACAAAAGGATTTCGAACAGAAATAAGGTGATCGTGAACAGGGGATGACAACCAAGGGTTGCATCCCCTGTTTGGTTAACTTCAGATTCCTATAAAAATTCAGGGAAGGAAGATAGAGACGTGAGAGTACTGGAAACCAACGAAGTAACCAAAAAGTTTGGTGGACTGACGGCTGTAAATGCAGTCTCTATGACGATCGACCAGGGAGATATAGTCGGACTTATCGGGCCCAACGGGGCAGGAAAAACCACTTTCATCAACGCCATTACCGGACTGAATCCGCCCACTTCGGGCAAGGTTAACTTTTTCGGGAAGGATACCACCGGGTTTACACCGGAAAAGATGTGCCGCCTGGGCATGTCCCGGACCTTCCAGATCCCCAGTCCTTTTCCAAAGATGACGGCCATTGAATCCGTAATGACCGCCACCATCTTCGGAAACGAGGGAGGTAAGGTGAAAGACCCCGTAGCCCATGCCAGGGAGATGCTGGAATTTGTGGAGTTCCCCATGGAGGAAACCGTTGTTGCAGAGCAGTTGAATACGGTACAGCTCAAACGGCTGGACCTGGCCAGGGCTTTGGCCTCCAATCCAAGGCTGCTCTTCATGGACGAAATGGCCTCAGGGTTAAGTGAGGGGGAACTCAAGGATATCATGAGAATCATTGAAAAGATTTCCAAAAAGGGAATCTCCATTCTCATGATTGAGCATATCATGCAGCTGATTATGGCGGTGTGCAATAAGCTCCTGTGCATTCAATTCGGAACCAAAATCGCCGAGGGTCCCACTGAAGAAGTGGCCAATGACCCCAAAGTATCACGGGCCTACCTGGGCGACGAGGAAGCGGACTAACCCCCAATGCGAAACGAATCAACGGAGATCTTATGCTGTTAGAAATCAAAAATCTGAATGCCGGGTACGGCTATCTGCAGATATTGCGGGATGTCTCTTTGAATATCGACAAAGGGGAATACGTCTGCATTGTCGGTCCCAACGGCGCCGGAAAAAGCACAACCATGAAAACCGTCGCAGGCCTCCTGACCCCCATGAGCGGTCAGGTGCTTTTCGACGGAGAGGATATCACAGGGCTGTCTGCCTCACAGGTGGCCAAAAAAGGCATTGCCTTTGTCTCGGAAGAGATGAATCTGTTTGTCAACATGACGGTACAGGAAAACCTTTACATGGGTGCCTATACCATCAAAGAGAAAAAGGTGCAGAACGAACGCCTGGAATTTGTATATGACCTGTTTCCCCGCCTGGCCGAGCGGAAAAAGCAGCTGGCCGGCACCATGTCCGGGGGCGAGCGTAAAATGCTGGCCATCGGCCGGGGCATGATGTCCGATCCTTCCCTGATGCTGGTGGACGAGCCCTCTTTCGGCCTGGCGCCCCAGTTGACCAGCAATGTGTTCCAGTCTCTGGATGTGCTTGTGGACAACGGAGTCACCATATTGCTGGTGGAACAGAATGTGACCAAAACCCTGAGTGTGACCGGCCGCGGCTATGTGCTGGAAAACGGTAAGATCGGCCTGGAGGGAAAAAGCGACGATCTGGCCAACGACAGTTATGTGCGGAAAGTCTTTTTAGGGGTTTAACCAGACAAGGGAGAAATAGATTCATGTCAACGAATATACTATCAAATACCACGGGCTGGTTAAAATCTGCCGCCGGCATGTCCATCGTGCTGACAATCGGTGTGGCGGTGTTTGCCGCCATCAACTCCGGCCCCTATCTGCTGGTGAACACCATCGTGACCGGCGGGATGCTGGCCCTGGTGGCAACGGGCCTGACCCTGATGCTCGGCGTGCTCAACATTGCCATGTTCGCCCACGGCGAATATTTCATGATCGGCTCTCTCACCGCTTATTACGTGTTTACCCCAATCAGCGAATACATACTTGAACATCCGGATTCCTGGTTGGTGAATTTCGGTCCTTTGGTGGCCATCATTGGCGCCATGCTGACCGGTGCCGTCGCCGGGGTCGTTTCTGAAAAACTGGTGTTCGGACCGCTGCGCCGCCGTTCTACGGACAACTGGGTGATGAATTCATTCCTGCTAACCGTAGGACTGAGTGTACTCCTGGTGAACCTTCACCAGCTCATCTTCGGTGCGGACTTCAAGGGGATTGTCGGTTACTGGAGCGGCATGCCGGTGAGCATTGCCGACGTGTACATCTCCCGTGACCGGGCCATGGCCTTCGTCATTTCCGCCGTGATTGTCGCATTGTTCTACCTGTTCATGACCTATACCCGTACCGGTATGGCCATCCGGGCCGTGTCCCAGG
>JAKSBB010000523.1 GCA_022361315.1 Desulfobacterales bacterium | reverse complement strand
CAGAGGCTGCCCTTCTGGCGGTGCTGCCCCAGGCACCCAGCCGGTTACGGCCGGACCGCCATCCGGAACGGGCGGCACGGGCAAGGGACAAGGTGCTTCAGCGTCTGGCAGGGTTTGGTATCTGGCCGGAGGAAATTGTGTCCGCAGCCGCAGACGAACCGGTGATGTCCTACCGGTTTCCCAATCCAATGACCGCCCCCTTGGCTGCCCGGCGTCTTCGTTCACAACACCCGGATAAACCGGTGATCCGGTCAACCCTGGATGGTGAGTTACAGATGCATACGGCGGAGTTGCTTCGGGATTATGCGGCGTCCCTGCCGCCCGGGCAGTCCGGTGCGGTTCTGGTGGTGAATCATCAAACTATGGACGTCAAAGCCTACGCAGGGTCCGCAGACTTTGGCAATCGCCTGCGGCACGGCCATGTGGATATGATCCGGGCCTACCGGTCCCCGGGTTCAACCCTGAAACCCTTTATTTACGGCCTGGCCATCGACGAGGGGATCATCCATTCCCATTCCATGCTTTTGGATGTACCGCGGTTCGGTGACACCTATGATCCCGGTAACTTCACCGGTGGGTTTGCCGGACCTGTGACGGCTGTCCGTGCGTTGCAGGATTCCCTGAATCTGCCGGCGGTGCAGGTGCTGGAGAAATTCGGTCCCGTTCTGTTCCATGATAAACTTAAACATGCCGGCGCCCGGTTTCGCTTCAAGGGGAAACCGAATTTGTCCATGGCGCTTGGGGGCATCGGCACCTCCCTGGAATCCCTGGTGACCCTGTATTCGTCCCTGGCAAGGGGCGGTGTGGCATCGGCGCCGCGGCTGCAGGACAGGGACCCGTTGAAGGAACGCTATCTGATGAGTCCCGGGGCTGCCTGGATCACAAGAAAACTATTGTCCAGACCCCTGCCCGGCAGAGAAGGCATCGCCCGGCTGTCCGGAGACTTTCCCGTGGCCTGGAAGACCGGTACTTCCTATGGGTTCAGAGATGCCTGGGCTGTGGGGGTAAAGGGGGATTTTATTGTAGGCGTCTGGATCGGCCGGCCGGACGGCACCCCGTCGCCGGGACAATACGGGGCGGTAACCGCTGTACCCCTGATGGTCAGGGTGATGGAAGGTCTCCCAATGGCACGTCCATCACAGATGCCCGGCAATGTGACCCGAGAGCGTATCTGCTGGCCCTCGGGGCTGGCGGAATCCACCATGCGTAGGAAAGCCTCCGGTGCCTGTGCCCGCCGTCACAAGGCTTGGATTCTGGACCATCGGATTCCTCCCACCATGACGGGAACTACTGCCGGTCTGTCTACCCCCCTTGTCCGGACACTCTGGGTGGACAAAGAAGGGCACAGGGCAACGCCGGCCTGCGGCGGTGTGAGAAAACAATCCGTTGCCCTGTGGCCGCTTCAGGCGGAGGCCTATATCCCGCAGCGGTGGCGGCGGGATGCACTTTTTCCGGAAGATTCCCCCCGTTGCCAGGGAATGTCTCCACCGGCTGCATCAAAAATCCGTATCATCTCCGTATCGGAGGGCAGCCTGCTTCGCCGGTTGCCGAATACCACTCAAACCGCTTTAGCCGGCCCGTCTGTTCCCCTTTCGGCTTTAGGCGGAAAGGGGCGGCTTTACTGGTTCCTCAACAGGCGTCCCTTAACCGGTGCCAATGATGCCCTGCCGTCTGCATTTCCCATGCCCGAACCGGGGAGATACCAGTTGGCGGTGGTCGATGAGACGGGAAACAGCGATCAGGTATCTTTCAGGGTGATTTCTCCGAATCAATAACCGCCTTGAGTTGACCGGGTTTGGCATTTCAGATAAAGTGAATTTCTGTTTAGAATGAAAAAATTACGGATAACCCATGAACCTGGTAAGTGTGTTTACGGCAAAACCCGGCATGGTACTGGCCCGGGATGTGAAAAACAAAGACGGCAGGCATCTGATGGATGCCGGTACCACACTGGGAAAAAAAGAGATCAGAATCCTTAAGATGTGGGGGATTCCGGAGGTCATGGTACGGCCTGCCAAAAGGACGCCGCAGAAGACGAAGGATGCCGGGAATGCCAAGCTGGAGGCCTTTCTCAAGCGGTGGTTCCGGCAGAATTCTCTGAAAGATCCCATGGCGGAAGCCATATATAATATCGTCGAAAACTGGTTCAGCGAACATCCTGAGGTATTGTCCGCCTTTAAGCTGCGGTTGCGGGCCGCCGGCGGAAGCCGGGCCGGGAAACCGGCCGGGGGTGCCGTTGATCCCTCGTCTCTCCTCAATGGGGAAATCTCCCTGCCTGCACTGCCCCAGATCTATTCAGAAATAAATGCGGCGGTGAATGACCCCAAGTGTTCCGGAAAGGATATTGCCGATATCGTCAGCAAGGATACCAGCCTGTCCGCCACCCTGCTGAAGATTGTTAATTCCGCGTTTTACGGCAATTCCGAAAAGATTGATTCCCTTACCCTGGCGGCCATGACATTGGGAACCAGAGAGGTCTGCAACCTGGCCCTTGGCATAACGGTGATCAATTATTTTAAGGGAATGCCGGAAACCGCCTTGGATATGGAGGCGTTCTGGCGGCACAGTGTGGGCTGCGGTATCATGGCCCGTAATCTGGCCACCCATATTCCGGAGGTCAACGGCGAGCGGGTATTCATCGGTGGTCTTCTTCACGATATCGGCCGTCTTGT
>JAKSBB010000505.1 GCA_022361315.1 Desulfobacterales bacterium | reverse complement strand
GGAGAGCAGCACACCGCCGGCACTTTTCCCGCTCATCACAGAGGTTCTGGCCCGCATGGTGGAAAAGAGGAAGTGGGGGCGGTAGGCCCTGCCGCACATCCCGTAGTTGGCCGCACCGTTGTCCGGTCCGATAACCAGCTGGATGCGGGGCACCTGGGCGCAGGACACCGCCCGGACCATGTCTGCCCCGTACTTGCCGATGCCGGCGTGTTCGGACTCCGATCCCACCATGTATCCCGGTGCGCTCTGGATAAAGAGCAACGGAATTTTCTCATATGAGCAACGGACCACCCATTCGGTGACCTTCTTTGCGGCTTCGTGGAAGATGATGCCCGGGCCGTTGGAGCAGATCACACCCACGGGCAACCCCTTGATCCGGATTTTTCCTGTGAGGATGTTGGACCCCCTGCCCATGGCGAAATTCTTCTTTGCCTCGATGAAATAAGAACCGTCGGCAATGGCCGACAGCACGGCATATCCATCTATGCCCTGGTGGGGGGAGGCGGCCAGCACATCGTAGAGGCTGTCCAGAGGGGTAACCGGTTCCTGCTCCTGATACCGGTGCAGATGAACCTGCTGGGGCGCAGCAAGTGACAGCAATTCCCGGACACGGCCGATGGCCTCGGTCTGGTCTTCACAGATATGGTCAGCACCACCGGAAATACCGGTGTGTACCTTGGCTCCGCCTAAGTTTTCCGCAGATATTTCTTCGCCCGTGGCCATTTTCACCAGGGGAGGCCCCCCCAGGAATGAAAAGGACTGCTGGTCGATCATGATGGACTCACAGGCCATAAAGACGATATAGGCGCCGCCGGCAGTATTGCCGCCGGTGGAAAGGGTCACCTGGCGAAGACCCTTGGCGGACATTCTGGCCATGTTGTAGAAGATGGAGCCGAAGTGCTGGTCATCGGGGAAGACTTCGGCCTGCATGGGCAGGAACACCCCGCCGGAGTCGGCAATATAGACGCAGTTCAGCCCGCAGCGCTCGGCTATGGCCTGGGCCCGCATATGCTTTTTCAGAGTGATGGGAAAGTAGGTCCCGGC
>JAKSBB010000808.1 GCA_022361315.1 Desulfobacterales bacterium | reverse complement strand
GCCGTAGGTTTTTTCATAGGGGCAGCGGTAGCAGCAGCAGTGGGGGAATTCAACAAAGCCGTCCAGAAAGGGGCCGAAACCTTCTTTTCTCTGGGCCTGGCCGGTGGCGCTCATGGCACCGAAGGTGGTGCCTTGGTAGTCGCGGTCCCTGTACATGATTTTGTATTTGCCCTTACGTTCCGGGCTGATACGGGAGGCCTGACGAACCATCTTGAAGGCCTTTTCATTGGCTTCGGAACCGGAGTTGGAAAAGTATACCTTGTCGTGGTTCGGCAGTTTTTCCAGGAGTTTCTGGGCAAATTTGATGGCCGGGACGTTTCCGAACACCCCTGCGAAATAGGGCATTTTTTTCAGCTGTTCGCATACGGCTTCCGCAATGGAGTCCCGTCCGTATCCTACCATGACGCTCCATACCCCCCCCGAGGTGGCGTCCAGGTATTCACGGCCACGAATATCTTTGACCATCAAGCCTTTGCCTTCTACAATAATCATCTGCTCTGCGGTCTGGAACAATTTGTGGGGCTTGAGATGATGCCAGAGGGCATTCTTGTCAGCGTCCACCATTTCTTCTGTGTCGTATTCCAGCCAATCGATTTTATTTTCCATGGGCTTTCCCCTTCTATAAATAAGGTACTCCTGAAACATCAGGCCCTGAATTATTTGTGGTTGGGACCCGGCAGTACTGGCGGGAACTGCCGGGTCCTAAGTAGCGGTAAGGTGATTTATTATCCGCTTATGGACTAGCAGCCTTTCTGGGGCCGCATGTCGTCTTTGCTGATGCCGGCAACAGGTACCGGTTTTTTCATGGCGTCACGACGGAACGGTTCGCCCAGTTCCATGTTGGTCATGACTTCGATGAAAGTGGTTTTGCCTTCTTCCATCTGACGTTTGATGGCGAGATCCAGCTGCTCAGTCAGTTCGTCCATGGTCCATGCTTTCACACCTTCGGTGCCGCATGCCTTGGCGATTTCAGAGTAGTGAACGTCGCGGTCCAGCTCGGTGCCCACGAAGTTGTCGTCGTACCAGAGGGTGGTGTTTCTCTTTTCTGCACCCCAGTGGTAGTTACGGAAAACGATCATGGTGATTGCGGGCCAGTCGTCACGGCCGCAGGCAGTCATTTCGTTCATGGAGATACCGAAGGCACCGTCACCGGCAAAACCGACAACCGGTACGTCAGGCTGGGCAATTTTGGCGCCGAGGATAGCGGGGAAACCGTATCCGCAGGGACCGAACATGCCGGGAGCCAGGTACTTACGGCCGGCTTCGAACGTCGGGTACGCGTTGCCGATGGCGCAGGAGTTACCGATATCGGATGAGATAACGGCCTCTTTGGGCAGTGCTTTTTTAATGGCGCGCCATGCCATGCGGGAGGTGATTTTTTCCGGATCAGCCTTCTGGGCACGTTGGTTCCAGGTTGTGCCGGGATCGTCCTGCTCGTGGTCCATGGTTGCAAGCTCTTTGTCCCAGGCGGCTTTGTGCTCCTGGATAGTGGCCTTGCGGGCGTCTCTGTCGGTGTCGCCGGCAGTTTCGGACAGCTTGGCCAGGATGCCGTTGGCAACCTTTTTCGCATCGCCCACGATACCTACGGAAACGGGTTTGGTCAGGCCGATGCGGTCCGGGTTGATGTC
>JAKSBB010001020.1 GCA_022361315.1 Desulfobacterales bacterium | reverse complement strand
TCGCCGGCGTCGATCGCGCGGTGGACGAGCGTCAGCGCGTTGTGGTGGTGTCCGAGGATGTACTGCATCGATGCGGCGAGGACGAGGTCGTCGGTTGAGCCGGCACGGGTGTAGGCCTTGCGCTCGAGTCGGTGGGACTCGTTGGCCAGCCGGTGACGCAGGCGCGGGTTGAGGGGGATGCGCTGCAGGGCGGCCGAGTCGTGGATCAGGGCGCGACGCATGATCTGCGCGGCGCGGGCGTCTTCACAGAGCAGCGCGTGGGCCAGGGCCAGGCCGACCTTGGGTTCGCCGCGGTGCGGGTGGTGATTGGCACGGTTGGTGAAGGCGTTGCGTGCGGCGGCGGCGCGGCCGTCGGTCAGCAGGCCCCAGGCATCGACGCGATGGGCGTGCGCCGGCGGGCGATGGACGACGACGGGGCGCGGCGCGCAGCGGTAGGTGTGGGGATAGCTGTGGTGCCGCAGGGGGTAGTGTGAGTAGTGGCGCGACCGGTAGTGGTCGTAGCGGTGTGTGCGATAGCGGTAGGGGTTGTAGTGCGAGCGGTGATGGTGACCGGCGCGGCCGGCGGAGATGGAGATGCCGCGGTCGCTGTCGATGTGCAGGCGGAAGCGTGTGTCGTGGTGTCGGCTGTCGTGAGCGCGGTCGCGGTGGTGTCGGTCGCGTGGACGGGGCGGGCGGTCGGATTCGCGCCGGTTGTGGTGGTCGCGGTCGTGACGCGCGGTGGCGCGTTGGTGTCGGTCGTCGTCGCGGTCGCGTCGGCGCCTGCGGTCATCGTCGTCGGCGTTGGCCGGTTGTGCGGCGAGCAGCGCGACGGCTGCGGCGAGGATCACGGTAGCGGTGTGGACGTGTGTCATGGCGGGTTCCTTTCTCAAGTTGCCCGGGAGGAGCGTGCGTGTCGGTCGGCCCGCTGCCCCCGGGCGTGGGGGCTTTCGCTGTCCACTGACTAGGATGCGCATCGACAGCGGATTACTCCGTTTGCCGCAGCAATTGCATCCAACGGGCGCGTTTGAACACGCGTGGGATGTAGAGAAAGGGGTGTGCAGAAAGTGCAGGGATTTACAGCACGTTCGTGAGCACGAGCACGGCGACGACGATCGCCAAAGCGACG
>JAKSBB010001106.1 GCA_022361315.1 Desulfobacterales bacterium | reverse complement strand
CCGGAATAATTGGACAGCGGCAACAGCTTCATCACTGTACCCAAGCCGGTGCAGCCCGTTTGTCGTCAGGCGCAGGATTGACAAGGGTTGAGAATCCATCGTGCTGGCCAGAGCGCGGTAATAGACCACCGCGGCTTCATTCCGCCCGTAATATTCATTCATCATCCCGGTCATCGTAGCGAAGTACATTGAACCAATAATCCAGGGACACGGTACTCTTTTCCGTGGTATAGCCGAATTCCAACCCGGGTTTCACATAATAGGTATCCACCTCTTTTTCGTTGGTTTCCGACTTATGAAAGTTATTGTTTTTTTCCCAGCCCACCTCAATGTGCGGTTTGAGGAGCATCCGCCCCTCCGCAAGGCAAAACCCGGTCTGGATGACCGTAAACATCAGGCAGTACAATACATAAACGAAGCAATCTTTTTTTTTCATCTCTTTTCCCGATGGTGCGGTTGAGGGTCAAATTATACCGGGCTTGCGGACGTGTCATCCTGTGTCGGTGGTGTTGACACCGGCGAAGCCCCCGCCGGACCAGGTGTGCCCAAAGGCGTTACAACCGCCGGACCGCCTTCATCGGCCGGCTCAAAAGCTTCCGGCTCAAGGGGACTCATTTCAAGTTCCGCCAATGCCTCATTGATGGCTGTCCTGAGTGCCTCCTCATCAATGGTCGGATATGCCTGGGCGATGGGGGAAACAGAAGCGGCCACCCCATTGACGACAGCGTCAGTCAGTTCTATGGGATCAAGGTCCGGATTTGCACCTATGGATTGATTCACCGCATCAATTGCACCATTAATATTGCCCACAACAATATCAATTACTGCAGACTGGAGATCTGCAACGACACCGCCGCCAAGACCGGAACTCAGCTCCTGGATACCCACGGATATCTGCGTCTGCAGTTCGTCCCCTGTCAGCCCGTTTTCAATAAGCCCCAGTGTGTTCGCCTCCATGTAACCTGCGGCTTTCGTGACAAGATCTCCCCCGGCCTCGGCGGTGGTGATGAGGTCTGTGATCTGGTCATCGGTAGCCACTGTGGCCGCAACGGCAGGACCAGTCCCGACAAGTAAAGCCAGCAAAGCGATGAGTAAAACCTTAACCCGTCTCATTGTTTATCTCCTTAATAAGTTTTTGCCTCTTCGTTCAGGTGTGCATCCACATACCTTGCCAGGATCTCGGCAGTTGCCCTGGGCGGCCTGACATCCAGGTAGTGGTCCACAACGGCATGGGCAATTTCGTGTGCCAGCATCCCGGCAAAGACATCCCCGGCCTGTAAATAGATGGTATTGTATCTGAACAGATACCAGGCCCTCAGGGACTTTTTCTTCTTGTATATTTTGTAATACGCCTCATCCAGGGCCGCCTTGTCGGAATAGATGCGGACATTCACCCGTATGGGCTTTCTCATGTCCAGAATCAGCTGCACCTTTTCACAAAGCGTATCCAGTTTGGCTGACAGACGGCCGAACTGGCCCGAACTTTGGGAGTTTCCCGCAGAAAAACTGGAGAACCCTCCGGTATGTTTCACCGGTTTTATTTTCCGGTCAAAGGTTTTCAGGTCGGCCGTATCCTGGTAGTGAACGCTCAGGTACTTTGTCTTCAGGGTGCTCCACTTCCCGGCAGCGGCCGGCTGACTGACCAGCAACAGCCCTGTGATGGCAATTGCGATTGCAATGGTTTGCCGAAGCATGGCACCGTATCCCGTCAAAGTTTGAAGTTGGCGTTTATTGTGTTCCGGATTTCATCGGTGGTTGCCTGGCCGTCTGCCGCAGCCTCCGTATCTTTCTTTATCGCCTCAACCCTGCCGGCAAGGGAGTCGATCATCGCATTCAGTGAATTTGCCAGCTCCTGAAACTGATCCCCTTTCCGGATGTGTATCCTGGACTTCAAATCCCCTTCGGTCACCCGTTTGATATCCAGCTCAAACCGGTACATGGGGCCTGCAATTTTATGGGAAACAAGAAGGGTGACACCGATCACAACGATGCCCACGAGCACTGTCGTAATCAGGGTGGTATAGATAACGGACGGCATGATGGCAAATGAGGTATTCTGAATCACCAGCTTGGAATTCATGTAGGTGGTGGTCAGGGAATCACTGGTATTGAACAGGGTCAGACCGATTGAAATGACGCCGCTCAAAATGAGGATAGAGAAAAATTTTGCAATAAACCGGGTTTGAAACTCTTTTTTGATATAGACCTGGCGGCGTTTAAATGGTGCGGGTTTCTTGTTAGGATTCATTGGTATCGCCCTTATTTTTCAGTAAGCGAGGTTTTGATATGAATATCTGCGGAGGCCTGCAGTCCGTCAGCCCAATTGTCCAGTTCCGCCTTGAGACGCCTGGACTCCACAATGCCTTTGACGATATCCTTTACATCTTCATAGGGTTCCTGGAATTCATCCCTGTTCTGATCATAGTAAGCCACAAGCTCTTCTTCGGTGACCAATACCTTTTTTTTCAACTCCTGGGTTTTCACATCCAGCAGTTTACGCACCAGCGTGGATTCCCAGTATTTTTCTATGGTTTTAATAAAATTATCTTTCCTGTCCAGTTTCAGTTTCATGGCCTCCTGGATCATCAACTCTTTTTGAATGAGATACTTGACATACCTTTGCCGGTCCTCATCGGAAAGGTCCATCTCCGGATCCACATAGGCTTCCATTTTTATCTGCTCGTTGAACTCTTCGGTTGTCACCACAGCATTGTTTACCCGGATTGCCACATCCTCGGCATCAACGGTTGCGCCCTGCTCGCAGGAAGCCAGCAAAACGGCCAGTGATGCAGCCATTAACAAATAGACAATTGAAAGATACTTCATTGGAACTTTCCTCATTTATGATCTGATGGCGGACCTGAACATAGCTCCGCCCTTTCGATTGCAGAAAATAGAACTTACACGCAAATCGAGTTATTGGTAATTACTTACCGGCATAACCAAAAACATGTATAAAAGCACAAAGGATACCAAGCTTGAAAAACGCCATGAATTTCACCGGTTTTTTTTCGAAAGATAAACAGTATTGCCTATTTTGATATAGGTAAAATTATCTAGTTTCGTGGCGGAAAATTAAGTAGAAAAATCGCATCTCCTATACCGATATCCCTAAACGGTTTTCCCACTTACCGGCACATGGGTGCACTATGTATTATAATACCTATTATGTGACATTTAGTTCACACGAGATCTTCTGAAAATCATGTATACGCCTGAATCACTATCACCTAGTCGCAATTATACATATAACCTTTTTTACACAGACCGCCTGCCCCGACGTTTTACTCTGGCCCCGGCCAGCGCGGCGCATCCGGCCCCCAGCAGAAAAACAGATGCCGGTAGAGGTACGGGCTGACCGTAAAGAGCCACGTGGGAAATAGAGCCTTGGGTAGGCCAGAAATTGGTGAGGACAAGATCTTCCACGGTATCCCAGTCCGAAATGTCAAACAGGTACCAGGAATACTCGCCGCCACCGCCCTTGACAAAGAGATAGTCAAAGCGATATCCGGACAAGTCTAAGCCATCACTCCTGCCGATGGTTCCCCCATCAGCTTCGCCTTCGTCGTCGTTGGTATAGCTTGTAAAAAAACTCTCCTTCAGGTCTCCGTATTCTTTATTGTCATCATGATCATGCTTGTACAAAAAATCGTGCTGGAGGTCCAGTTCAATATCCCAGCCATCCTTAAGCTCTTTCTCAATTTTAGGCACACCCTTTTGATTTCCCTTTGCCTCTTCAAGTCCACTTCCCGGAGATATCGCCACGGCATACACCTGGCCTGCAAACCCAAGTACCAAAATAACAACTGTCAGTTGAACCCAAAAAGAACACCAGCTTTGTCTTACTTTCATTTCACTCTTCCCCGATTACAATTTCAAAAAAACGATCCCGGTCAAACAGATATCACACAGCATTACTGTGGGACACCGGAGCCGAATTGCACGCTATATACCGATCCAGTTCGGCCAATTGGGCCTGATTTAACCCTTTGAATTCAATGCGGCATTTCCGCATTCCCAGGCCCATGAACGAAAAGGATCCGGAAAAGTGAGATTCCCCGACCACCCGGCAACTGAGCCCCTTGACCAGACAGTGGGAGCCCACCAGGGTCAATGACTCTTTTTCCGGCAGATCGGTCCGGTAGACACTGCCGTCCACCATATATGTAAAGCAGGCCCCTCCCCTGCTGATATTGCAAATCTGCCCTGCTTTCGTGGTATCCTCCACAGCGGCAAAAGCCCCTTTGGACGCCCCGTGACGTTTGTTTTTCCGCCTTTCTTCATTCATCTTACGACCCCTTGGTGTATTATCGTATTTCATCAAACCGGCATTACAGCGAACCGGACTGCTCGGCGGTCCGATCATTTTCAAGAAGATCCTTTATCCTTGCCAGGGAAATCACCTCCGCCTTTCTTTCCGACGGCGTCAGAAAGGATTTAAGCCGTTTATCCAGAAGCTTGGGATGGATATTGTCCGCCACGGCGGTGATCCCCTCGGTAATAATTCTCTGCAGCAGCAATTCCTGGTTTGTTCGTTCCCTGATGTTCTCGGCAAAGGGATAGCAAAAGAGGTTCGCCAGTATGATGCCGTAAAGGGTTGAGGTCAGGGCAATGGGTATGGTTGCCATCAAAGTGGCTGAATCACCGATGCCGGACAGCATGCCGATAAGTCCCACCACACTGCCCACCAGGCCGAATGCCGGAGCAATATCCGCCATGGTTTTCAGCACCCGTATCGTCTCCTCGCGACGGGTCCGGAAAAAAAACATCTCGGCATTCAACGCCTCTCGGATCTGCTCGGGGGTATTATTGTCCACCAGCAGGCCGATGGCCTGGCGCAGGAAAAAGATCGTGGTTTCCTCTTCCTCCTTCTGCAGAGCCAGTATCCCTTTGATCTTCCGTTTGATGGACAGGTCCACCAGCATGCGGACGATCACATCCGCCCCCAGGGGCGGTTTTGTATAGGATGCTGCGATGACCTTCAAAAGGATCTTTATCCGCTCGCTCCGGTAGCTCAGGAAAACTGCCGTACAGGTGCCGCCGATCACGATAATGGCCCCGGACAGATTTGCATAGATCCCCACATCCCCGCTGACAAAAAAGCCGGAACAGAAAAGTCCGAAGAACAGGACCACCCCAATGATATTTCTCTTCCCGTGTGACCATATTGTCCTGGTTTCAGTTCCCATACGCATTTCCCCCATCTTATGATTTCATTTCCGGAATCATAGTCCCCCTTAAGGCGACTTCTCCTTGGCAACGGCATCGGCAGCAGTGCCGGCAGCCCCCGACGCCTCATTTTCAACATCAACCCACGGCCATTGCGACGGCACACCGTTCATGTTGTAATCGTAATAAATAATGATGCTCAGATCCTCCTCATCCCCCCATGACACATTGATCTCCTCATCATCGGTATCGTATCCGGCCTGGTTTTCTAAAAAATCCACCCGGCTGAACCCCACATTGACATTTGTTCCCCACGACGGCATTGCAAACAGAAATGGTGCACAGATAACCGCAACACAGATGAGTACCACTGCTTTTT
>JAKSBB010001285.1 GCA_022361315.1 Desulfobacterales bacterium | reverse complement strand
GGGTTCCGGGCCTTCACCCCGAGGGCAAAGGCCAGGGCACAGGCATCATCGGGATTCAGAATCATCCGGGAAGAGGTATCTGCACGATTATTTCCGATGCACCCGGAAATGTTGTCCACATCAATCGTGACGCTGTCCACATCGGGAACAAACTTCACCGCACATAGAATATTCATGCCAACCGTTTACCGCCCTGCTTTTCGTATATGGATTCAACCCATCGTATTCTCATCATATTCCCATCATATTCTCATCACATTATCACTGCTGGTATTTTTTCCCCGCTTCCTGGGGATAAATAGTCCCGAAGTTCATAATCCCCTTGGGATCAAATGCCTCTTTGAGTTTTTCAAGCATGTAATAGGCGGAACCGTGCTCATCCTGGGTCCACTCGTTTCTGTACTTTCCGATACCGTGGTGGTGACACATGGACCCGCCCAGCTTCAGGGTTTCTTCAACGATGATTCGCTGCAGGGGATGGTGGTAGATCCGCATCTCATCTTCAGGGGCACAGTGAATATGATAGTTGTATACAAAGTACATATTGGTGCCGTTGATGTAGCTGTGGGAAGAGTGTCCCCCCAGCATGGTCAGGTCGTGGGCACGGGGGTATTCCTCCCTGATCCGGGCCATCACGTTGTTGTATATCTCAGGTATGGTTTCCCAGTCTGCGGAAATCTCCGTGGTAAAGCCGGCATGGGAATCGTTTTCTCTCATTCCATCCATTTCATCATCAATATCTTTCTGGGACCAGTTCAGGTTGTTGAACCAGTCTTCGATCAACTTGGGATCAACCGCTTCGATGATACCGTCTTTAAACTTTTCCACGGCCGCCTCAATGGCCGCTCCGGTTGCGCTTACGATGCCTTCAGGGCCTTCTGCCATAAACAGAAGCACGCATTGGTTTTTGTGGAAATGGTAGAAATGCTGGGCCGCGTCCTCTTCGGAATACGCCCTGGCAACGGAGGGCCGGAACCCGTTTACCATCACCTCACGCAACGCCTTTATGCCCGTTTCCATGTCTTTGATCAAGTAACCGTAAAACCTGTTGTTCTCAGGGTAAAACCTGAAGATCTTCACCGTAACTTCGGTGATATAGCAGAGCGCCCCTTCATTGCCGATGGCAATGTGGCGGATATCCGGGCCGCCGGACCTTCTGGCCACATTTTTTATCCGGGAAATATGGCCGTCGGGAAACACACATTCCAGCCCCACGACCATATCTTCAATCCCCCCGTACAGGGTTGAAAACTGACCGATGCTCCGGGTGGCCACAAGCCCCCCGAATTTAGCCACCGGCTTGGACTGGGGAGAATGTCCGGCAGTGAAGCCTTCTTTGCGCAACTCATCCTCCAGCTCCTGCAGCGGTACACCGGCCTGGACAGTGGCCTGCATATTATAGGTATCGATATTCAAAATCTTGTTGAGATGAAGGGTGTCGATGACAACGGTATTGTCCTTCCAGTTCTCCAGCCCCCCTTCAGTGGCCGTTTTACCGGCCCTGGGGATGACGTTCACCCCGGATTCGTTGCAGAATGCCAGCACCTTGCCGACTTCTTCGGCGGATGTGGGATAAACGATGGCCGCAGGCGGCGGAACATCCAGAACCCGGCGTACTTTTGCGTATTTTTTGTATCTGTCTGCCGACGCATCGTAGAGATCTTCGGGGTCGGTATTGACCTGGGAAGGGGTCAGCAGCGCGCTTAAATGTTCTATGATTTTACTCTTATCCAATGTGGGCCTCCGGGGTCTTAATTTCGGTTAGGTGACTGGCTCAAATTTTAGATGGGTGCCGATGGATAGTCAACACTAAAGGAAATATTTCCATATTTTTATTAGATTTTCACTTTAGATGGAAAATTTTCCATTGATTTTCTATGGATTCCAGGTATCCTGTTCCCACATTGCGGAAACACCACTCATTTTAGAATGCATACAAAAGGCCTATGATTACAGTCGATTTCAACACGTTGAACCCCCTGGAAAAGCATATCCACGAGCAGATGGTCAGACAAAGCAGGATCACGCCCGCCATCCGCATCAATCAGGCCGCAGACATCTGTGGTTGCTCGGTATCCAAAATATCCAAATTCGTTAAAAAGCTCGGATTCAAAAATTACCGGCAATATCTGGATTTTTTAAACGGTAAAGAGATACACACGGAAACCGGGTCAGATGAATTAAACCGGGTGAGATCCTTTATCGACACCTTTGACACCCGGATGGTTGATGATCTGCTGGCATTGATAAACACTCACAAAAAAATCGCCCTGTTTGGTTACGGCCCTTCCCTTCTGTGCGCCCAGTACTTTGAATACAGATTCCGCAACTGCTCTGATATAACCACCATGGCGGTGGCGGACGAAGTCACCCTGAAAAATATGGTGGATGATACCACCCTATTGCTGATTATCACGGAGACCGGTCGTTTTCTCTCTTTCCGGGACATATATGATGCGGCCCTGGAAAAAGGCGCGACCACAGTGATCCTCGCAGAAGAGTACAATACGGATCTCCTGGGGCAATGTGACAGGATATTCTGGCTGTCCCCGGCATCTCAGCCGGCGCACCTGGCGCCCTATGAAAAATCCAGAACACTTTTTTTCATTTTTCTTGAAGAAGTCATTCAACGACTATTGGCGTTGCCGTGAATACAATCCCTTGACAATCCATCTGTTCCACCCCATTTTAATAGCCGTTGTATCTGAGATACATCAGGATTACGTCCGAAATCTGACAATAAGGATTTGACATGGGAATGCATACGAGATCACCTTCTGAGAACGATCATCCAGCGGAGACTTATCCGATAGTCCGAACCGGCCTTTCCATCCGTGTCGAATTTTCCGAGCTGGTGGAAAACATTCAGATGTCATCTTCAAAACCGGCCATTCTGGATGCAGCCCGGGCAACCTTTGAAAAACACAGCGGGATCTGGCAGCCTGCCATGGCATTTCAATGGTTCGATTTTTCCTCAGACGCATCCGGTGAAACAGGTACCATCCACCACCCCGCCACCCATCAGGAAACACTTGTAAGTATGGGGCATTCCGGCAAATTTATATCAAAGGCATCCCGGGTCTTGGCAGGGGTTTATACGGCCGGGCCGGAACTGGACAAGGCCGCAGCCGATGCCACTGCCGCGGGAGATTTTCTGGCATCCCATTTTCTGGATACCCTGGGGCTTGTTGTGCTCAAAAAAGTGGAGGCCCTTGTAAAACTGGAGGCAGAACAAACCGCTGCCGATGCCGGATGGGGGGTGAGCCCCTTTTTAAGCCCCGGCTCCGTCCACGGCTGGGATCTTTCCGGCCAGGCAGACCTTGCCGGCCTGCTGCCCGTCAACGACATCGGGGTAACCGTATCTGAAGCCGCTGTTTTTTCCCCGTTTAAAACAATATCCTG
>JAKSBB010000344.1 GCA_022361315.1 Desulfobacterales bacterium | reverse complement strand
CCCCCTTGAGGGCCATGCGGACCAGCTGTTCATGGGTATCGTAAAGGGAAGGGGTGATACCGGGCCGGGCTTTCAGGTAGTGTGTGCTGAATTCGCCTTTGACAGCACCCACACGGAAATTGTTAAGGGTGTCCGGTGAGGGGCGGATACCGGGACGGTGGAAAATATGGGCGGGGATGTTAAAAAAGGGGGTACTGAATTCCAAAAACCTGTCCCGTTCCGGATGGTGGAATACCCCGGCATTGATATCGGCCCTGCCGTCCCGGACCCGTTGAATGGCATCATCCCAGTTCGTGAGGGAAAAGGTGACGGGAATCCTGGTTTTTTCAGACCAGAGGCGCCAGAAATCCACGAAGATTCCGCGCAGTTCACCGTTGCCGCCCTTAAAATAAAATGGCCGGTAGTCACAATAGACGATCTTGAGGGGGGCTGTAATCCGGGACGGGAAGGGAGCCGGCAGAGGCTCTGATCCAGTGCCGGTCCCGGCTGACACAAGGTTCACCGGGATAAAAAACAGGGATAAAATCAGCAGTACGCACTGCCTATGTAAGGTTTGCATCCACATAAATGGCACATGTCCGCCGCCCGGGAAGGCGGCTGCCGGTTGTTTCGTATGGGGGACCGTATTCCGGCGTTGGCACCTTTGTCCGTGACGGACTTTCTACCTACCAGGAAGTGGAATGAAGGTCAAGTTCAAGACCGGGGTTTTGCTTTAGCGGGGGCCGCTCCCTGGTCAAGTATTTCCCTGAGTTTTACCGAGAGTTCCTGTTTGGAAAAGGGTTTGTTGATAAAGTTGAGCCCTTTGTCCAGAATTCCCCTGTGGGCAATGACATTGGCAGTATACCCGGACATGAACAGGCATTTGAGATCCGGAAAATCCCGGGTCAGTTTGTCGGCAAGGTCCCTGCCGTTCATCCGGGGCATGACCACATCCGTCATGAGTAAATGAATGGGGGTACCACAACCGGCACTGATCCGGATGGCTTCGTCGGGCGTGTTTGCGGTAATCACCGAATATCCCAGCCGCTCCAGCATCATCCGGGTCATCTTGAGCATTGATGCTTCATCTTCAACCAGGAGAATGGTTTCATCGCCTTTGCAGGTTATATCTGGGCGGTGGGGGTGGGCTTGGGCATCCTTGGCGGTTTCGTACCTGGGCAGATATATTTTAAAGGTGGTGCCTTTCCCCACTTCGCTGTAGACGTTGATGAATCCGTTATTCTGCTTGATGATACCGTAAACGGTGGCCAGGCCCAGTCCTGTGCCTTCCCCGAGTTCCTTTGTGGTAAAAAAGGGTTCAAACAGGTTTTCCCGGGTTTTCCGGTCCATGCCGCAGCCGGTATCGGAAACGATGATGGCGGTGAAGTCTCCGGGTTTGAAACCGGTGTGATTCCGGCAGTATTCCTCATCAAACCGGGCATTCGCAGTTTCGATGGTGAGCCTTCCCACATCCTCCATGGCATCCCTGGCGTTGACGCAGAGATTGGCAAGAATCTGGTCCACCTGGGACGGATCCAGTTTGACGGGCCAGAGCGCATGATCCGGGTGCCAGGTGAGGTCGATGTCCTCTCCGATGAGCCGCCCCAGCATTTTAAGCATCCCTTCCACAGTCTTGTTTAGATCAAGCACCTTTGGGGCGATGGTCTGTTTTCTGGCAAAGGCAAGGAGTTGGCGGGTGAGGTCCGCCGACCGTTTGGCGGCCCGTTGAACCTCAGCAATGTTGTCCCCGAGGGGGGATTGGGGATCGATATCTTCCAGCAAGATTTCCACATTTCCCAGGATAATACTGAGCATATTGTTGAAATCATGGGCAACACCGCCGGCAAGCCGGCCGACGGACTCCATTTTGATGGCTTGCCTGAGCTGGTCTTCCATCTTTTTGAGGTCGGTGATGTCCGTGGCGATCTGGAGTTTTACAATTCTGCCGTCACTCCACTGGATGGCCCGGTCGTGGTTGATGTACCATTTTCCGGTGACCGGGTTTTTGTCGTGCCAGACCTGGGCGCCGGTGGGCTTGCCCCGGGTGTCAACCAATATCTCATTATTGCAGTGGGGGCATTGGCCGGTTTCGTCTCGAAATGACTGCCAGCAGAGGCTTCCGGTGAAATCCGCACCGAAAGTGTCTATCATATACTGGTTCATGAAAAGGATTTCATGGGTGCTGAGGTCTGCCACATAAATGGTGGCATCGATACTGTTCATCACGGTCAAAAAAAGCTCGTGGCTCTCCTTTAATGCCTTTTCCGCTGATTTCAGTTCCGTGATATCCGTAACGATACCCTCAACAGCCACAAGTTTTCCCGATGCATCCCGTATCCCTGCGTTGCGTTCGTGGATCCACCGGGCGTCGGTCCCGGAGTGGCGAATCTGGTATTCATAGGTGGGTGATATGTCCCCTGCCATCATCCGCTGGATCTGCGCATCGTAATAGTCCAACCAGTCCGGGTGGATGATTTCCCTGATCTGCCCGGAATTATCGTAACAATCTTCAGGGGTCAGCCCGAATATCTGCAGGGATGAAGGGCTGACGTATTCGTACTCCCCGCCGGGGATGGTCATCCGGTAGATCACATCCGGTGAGTTTTCAGACAGGCGCCGGTACTTCTCCTCAGTCTGTTGCAATGCCTCAATGGCCCGTTTTCTTGAAAGGATATTGAATGCCAGAACAATAACCAGAACGATGAGAACGGCAAATACCGTTATTGACGCAATGATGGTGTTGCGGTATTTGGCGAACACGGATTCCGGCCGGTTCAGCAGGATCGAGTTCTCAGGGAGGTGTTCCGTGTCAAGCCCGAATTTTTTGGCCAGCCCGTAATCCAGGAGAGAGATGTTGGGGCTGCGCTGCAGTACAGGAATATCAGATGCCTTTTCTCCTTTTAATATCCTCAGTGCATACAAGGCGCTTTGCCTGCCCTGCTCGCGGCCGTATACCATTTTACCGGCGGTGACACCTTTTCCCGCGTAGTGGCCCCAGAATGAGAATACCGGCCTGTTGCTGTGCCCGGTGACCAGATCCAGATATTCGTCAATGGAAAACCATTTATCCAGGCGATCCCTGTGGAAGGTAAAGAGCAGTACCGCAGTATCGCCGGGTAATGCCCCCAGCTTTTCTTTTAGCGTACCTGCGGAAATGTCGTCGTAAATCGTAAATGACAGGGAGTTGTATTCGGGAGATGATACGGCCCGGTTGAATTTGTGCCGGTTGGACAGCCCGGTCCGGGTGCGGTCATTGACCACGATAAATTGCCGGATCTCGGGCATCAGTTGCCGTGCCAGATCCAGGGTGCCGCCGATGTCTATGTCTTCGGCCACCCCGGTGATCTTGTCATGCCCGGCCAGGAGGTCCGGAGAAAAATTGTTGATACCGCAGAAAACCACAGGAATTCCCGGAAAGAGTCCCTCCCGGTTTGACAGGATAAAATTCAAGGCATTGTTGTCCGACAGGAGTATAATGTCGATACGGGTATTTATGTATTTTTTCCGGTATAAATCAGCCAGGGCACCGAAAGCTGTTTCCGGGGAGTAGCGTTTGGTATCCATATACTCGGTGTGGATTTCCATATCCAAGCCCGAAGTATTCAGCATGGATGTCATGCCTTCCATGACATTGTCCGTCCAGGGGAATCCCTGGTGATAGGAATGCAGGACCAGTATTCCT
>JAKSBB010000704.1 GCA_022361315.1 Desulfobacterales bacterium | reverse complement strand
TCTATTTCAAGATAGTGGATGCCGTCCCAGCCGGAGATACCGGCTCTGGCTTCTGTGGAGGTGTCTGTGGTGACCCAGTTGATATTTTCATATCTGAACAATATGTCGAAATCCCCGTTCCCCGCATCAACCAATTGAACCTGGAAGGCATTGAGTTTATCTATCTTGTCGCTGTAGTATCCCACATCATCCCAGGTGGCGGTGAATGTATTGTTATCCGAATCCAAATCGTAATAAATAAGGTTGGTGCCCGTTGAGTTAACTCCCGGGGTTTCTGAATCCGGAACAAGGTTTGTTTCCACATCCCCCCAGTACACCATGACCATGGTAGGGCGGCCGGAGTCATTGTTGCTGAGGGCCTGGGGGGTATAATCAGAATTGCTGCTGCCGAATGAGATGGTGCCGTTGGCATTGACGTACACACTGTTGTAGGTTTGTCCGTAAATGTTCAGCCCGTCGGGGAAGACCTGGCTCAGATCAATCTCATCGGATGAGCTGTCATCGGTTCGGGTTACATTATTCTCACCGAATCCGCTGTCTCCTCCCAGATTGTTTGTCAGGGATGTATCTCCGTTTTCCGGTGTTGATGTGTCGTCATCCGTATTGGCGGTGTCTGTTTCATCGTCGTCGTCTTCCTCTTCTTCCACATCCTCCTCAGCATCGACATTCTCATCGGCAACAATGTCCACCGGTTCCGCTACAGGGTCTGTGGTTTCTGAAAAGAGAACCACCTCCTCGGGGGGGATCACCTGAACGACCTCAACCACGGGTAATTCCTCAGTGGTTTCTTCGGATTCAGCAGTTTCAGCCTCCTCTGTTGATTCTTCCGAGGCTGTCTCCTCCGAGTCTTCGGTACTTTCCAGGCCTTCGGTTTCCCCATCCTCATCAGCGCCGGTATCGTCCTCTGACGAAAGGGGGGCGGCATCCCTGAAATCTTTCAGCTCTTTGGTGGTCATGGGCCGTGGTGTACCAATGGGTTGCCCCTGGAATATGTCCACGATCAGTTCCGGGGATTCAATGAACTGGATGTTGCCGAACTCGTCTGCAATAACCAGTACCTTGCCGACACCGATTGCTTCCACACCGTGTTTTTCGGTGAGTCCGCCCACATCGCTGACGATGGTTGTCCCTCTGATACCTAAGGTGGCCAGCGGCGACTTCAGTTTGAACTGGTCCGGGTTCTGGGCGGCAATTTCACCCGTCACCGTCCTGAAAACCCCCCTCGTCATTTGTAAGAGGAGGTCAGAATCTGTTGGGATTTCGGGATTATATACGTAGGTGTCCACCTTGATACGGCTGTTCTCACCCTGCGACAATGCGGTATCATCGGTAAATTCCACTTCAAGCCCACTGGATGCCTGGGTAATGAGCGTATCTCCCGGGTAAATATCGCTACCAACGGATAAGGCGCGGATTTCAGAACCGTTTTCGGCCATGGCAATACCATGGGACTGTATCACTTTTCCTGCGGACGGATAGTTGTCAGGCATAGCAACTCCTTTTCCCGTTTTCCGGGGACGTGAGACTAATTGTAAGGATGATGGCAATTAGGATAGCAAAACTTTTCCTGAATGGCAATAGGTGTATTTGTGTAACTATTTGATAAAAAAGGCTTTTGGGTAAAAAAGTATGCAAAAAACGAAATAATGAAACCTGAGCCGATGACAATAGGAACCTTCCATTAAAATAAGTCCGGTGGGATTTGGTGAATGGAGATGGTTTTTCTGGAATAATACCTTTATTATTTGATTCTTAATCAACACAGGCATAGGTAAGCTGGCATGGCCCATGGCTGAAATAATGAGGATTGGAATCTATGAATTTTATTTAATTCGTGAATTTCATAAATTATTCCCACACCATAGGCGAAATGCAGCTATACCGGACATGAGCTGTGGATAGGGATTACAACGGGTTTGAACAGGTTTGTCACGTAAATAACTCTTGACAAAAAAAAACCATTTTCCTACTTAGAGGTGGGGAATTCCGGCAATGCGCCAAGAGCAAAACACCGCATTGTCAGGGCATAAAGGCCCGGAGCACAATCGCTCAGGATCGAATCGCCCAAAACATATCCGGATGAACGGCCAGTTATTCCTGATAGATCCTACACCGGCTGGCAACCGTCCGGAAACTGAAATAAAAGGGGAGTCCACCCCTAATGTATAGCGCAGTTGAATGCATCAAACCGTTTTGATGAAAGAGGTGCCCTATAAGTTTTTATAAGACCGTGCAGTTAAGCCGCACGAATATAAAACCTAAACAAGGCAGATTGGGTCTGTCCGGCCGGAATAATACGGCTGCCGAACACCCGGAAAAACAGTATTTCCATTTGTTTTTCCTGAGCGTCGGCGTCCTGTTGGGTCCTGTCGTGGACGGAAATGATGCTGTACATTTTGGTGGATCGCAATAATCAGCCCGGTAACCGTTTTCGGATACCGGGCTTTTTTTTTGCATTACACTCTGTCCGAGGGTAAGCGGACAGAGAAAAAATAGCTTATACCACGTAAGGCTATATTAACGGTTAGGAGGTTTAGATAATGAGTCAAGACGCAAAACAGAAAGACCTGGCAGGTGCTGTCATGGTTCTGGGTGGCGGTATTGCAGGTATGCAGTCCGCCATTGATCTGGCCAATTCAGGCTATTATGTCTACCTGGTGGAGAAGTCATTCGCCATCGGCGGGATGATGGCCCGGTTGGACAAGACGTTCCCGACCAATGACTATACCATGTGAGTGATCTCACCTAAACTGGTCGAGGTCGGCCGGCATCTGAACATTGAACTGTTGACGAACACGGAACTTTTGGAACTGGACGGAGAGCAGGGGAACTTTACGGCCAAGATAAAAGAACAACCCAGGTTTGTTGATATCTCTAAATGTACCTCCTGCGGGGAATGTACCAAGGTCTGCCCGGTGGATACCCCCAGCGAGCACAATGAAAAACTTGCCCCCAGAAAAGCTATTTTTAAACAATACGAACAGGCCATACCCGGGGCGTACGGGATCTCAAAACGGTCCATCGCTCCCTGTAAGGCCACCTGTCCCGCCCATGTTTCCATCCAGGGGTTTATCGCCCTGATGCAGCAGGGCAAATACCATGAGGCATTAAAACTCTTCAAGCAGGAACATCCCTTCCCGGGATCCTGCGGCAGGGTCTGCCACCACCCATGCGAATCCGTATGTACCCGCGGGGATGCGGATCAGCCCCTGGCCATCCAGTACCTCCACAGGTATCTGGCGGACCTGGATTTTGAAGACGGCAACCCCTGGCTGCCGGATGTGGGAGAGAAGAGAGACGAGAAAGTCGCCATCGTCGGCTCAGGCCCTGCGGGACTCACCGCAGCATACTACCTGGCCCAGAAGGGATACGGGGTCACCGTATTTGAAAAGCTTCCGGTGAAGGGCGGTATGATGGCCGTGGGTATTCCGGAATACCGGCTGCCCAAGGCAGAGCTGGAAAAAGAAATAGAAGTGATTGAAAAAATCGGCGTCGAGATTAAAACCTCCGTCGAGTTCGGTAAGGACATCACCCTGGACAGCCTGAAAAAAGACGGGTACGCATCGGTCTTTATGGCCACAGGTCTCCACGGCTCAAGAGGCTTGGGCGTAAAAGGCGAAGACCTTGACGGTGTGCTCAAGGGTACAGAGTTTCTCAGAGACGCTGCCATGGGTAAAGGGGCGAAACTCACCGGCAAAACCGTCGTCATCGGCGGTGGTAACGTGGCCGTGGACGTGGCGCTCACCGCCCGCAGACTGGGTTCCGAAGACGTGACCATGGTCTGTCTGGAAAAACGGGACGAGATGCCGGCCTGGGATTATGAGATCGAAGAGGCCCTTGAAGAAGGGGTGAAGATCGTCAACTCCCTGGGTCCCATCGGGTTCCACGGCACCGGCGGCAAGGTAGAGGAAGTCGCCTTTCAGGAATGTACCGCCGTATTTGATGAAAACGGCAGGTTCAATCCCCAGTTTGACGACTGCAAACTGGCATCCCACGATGCAGACAACGTCATCGTCGCCATCGGCCAGATGGGCGAACTTGACTTTGCCGATAACGAAGGCATCAAACTCACCCCGCCGGGTGGCTATGAAGCCGATCCCGTTACCCTCCAGACCCCCATCGACTGGGTGTTCGCAGGCGGCGACGCCTACTACGGCCCCAAATCCGTGGTGGACGCCATTGCTTCGGGTAAAGAGGCGGCAGAGTCCATTGACCGGTTCATCAACGGCAAAGACCTGACGGAAGGACGCGAGAAGTCCTACGATTTTGAGAAAC
>JAKSBB010001220.1 GCA_022361315.1 Desulfobacterales bacterium | reverse complement strand
ACAGGCATCTGAAAATATCGACATGGTGGCGGCAGCCTCCGAAGAGATGCACACCACCATCAGCGAAATCGCCACCGGAATGGACTCGGCCAGAGAGGTCACCGATCAGGCCGTTGAAATTTCCGGAACCATGACCGCCTCCATGGACAAACTCGGGGAGGCTGCCGGACAGATTTCCCAGATCACCGAAACCATTTCGGATATTTCGGAACAGACCAACCTGCTGGCCCTGAATGCCACCATTGAATCCGCCAGGGCCGGTGAAGCCGGTAAAGGTTTCGCCGTTGTGGCGGGGGAAATAAAAAGCTTAGCCGGGCAAACCTCCACCGCCACCCTCAAAATCAAGGAAATGATTGACGGTGTGGCCTCCCTGACCCGGGATTCCGCCGGGCATATCGGCCAGATCACCGGGATCATCGGCACCATGAGCGATACGGTCAATTCCATTGCCGCCTCACTTGAACAGCAGTCCGCCGCCACAAAAGAAATTTCCGAAAATGCCCACCAGGCTGCCGAGGGTATGGGGGACATCAGCAAAAACGTCACGGATACCGCCGATAGCACCAAGCAGATGGCCGGCAGTATTCAGGGCATCCACAGCGATTCCGATGATATCGGCATGCGGATCTTCGAATCCCAGATCAACACCGATGAGGTGAAAAACATCGCGGATTTATTAAACGTGTCGGCGGAGGCACTCCAGAAGGATGCCCCCCTCTTCGATATCGGCAATGTCAAGCTGGCCCATATGGGCTGGCGGACAAACCTGGAAGCGGTGATGGCCGGCCATAAACAGATGTCTGCAGATGATGTGGTCTCCCACCGGGATTGCGATTTCGGGAAATGGTACTTCGGCGAGGGTCAGAAATTTAAGGAAATCCCGCTGTTCGGAGAAATGGGGGTTCACCACGAAGCGGTTCATGTCCAGGCCAAAAAGGTGATTCAGGCATACAATGACGGAGACACCCGTGGTGCGGATACGGAAATGAAAAAATTTCTGGATGCGAAGAATAATATGTTTGAGAACCTTGACAGGCTATACCTCGTTTAGATTTCAGAAATCCCAAATAAGCCTGCACAATAAAAAAAGCCGGGAACCGAAGGGGAGGTTCCCGGCCTTTTTGCCCTTCTCTTTCAACTCAGCCGGGCTGAACACAGCAAACTACAAATTATTAAAGCATCTCAATGGCGCAGGCCATGGCAACACCACCGCCGCCGCAGAGGGTGGCAAGGCCTAAACTGTCCCCGCGTTTCTGCATGGCATAGAGCAGGGTGGTCATGATCCGGGCACCGGTGGAGCCCACGGGATGGCCAAGACCGATGCCGGAGCCGTTGATATTGGTGATTTCACGGTTCAGACCCAGCTCTTTCTCGCAGCCCAGGTACTGGGCGGCAAAGGCCTCATTCACTTCCACGAGATCAAAGTCCGCGATGGAGAGGCCGGAGTTGTCCATAAGACTCTGTACCGCAGGCACCGGTGAAATACCCATGATGGTGGGATGACAGGCGCCCATGCCGGAGGCCTTGATTCTGGCCAGGGGTTTCAGACCCAGCTCATCGGCCTTTTCTTGGGACATGATGATCATGCCGGTGGAGCCGTCGTTGATGCCGGAAGAGTTGCCGGCGGTGACCTTGCCGGTTTTGGGAACAAAGGCCGCAGGCAGGGACTGGAGTTTTTCCATGGTCATGCACGGGCGGAAATGCTCGTCCTTGTCAAAGATCAGGGGATCTTTTTTCCGCTGGGGCACCTCAATGGGGACGATCTCATCGGCAAAGCTGCCGTCGTTATTGGCGCGTTCCGCGTTATTGTGGGAGCGCAGGGCCACTTCATCCATCTCTTCCCTTTCAATACCCAGGTACTGGGCCACGAACTCTGCGGTATGGCCCATGATATAAGGTTTGCCCATAAAGTAGGAAGCGGGGGCTTCGGCTGTATTCAGCGGGGTGGTCTCGTCAAAGGGCAGGATGTGGGAACCGCAGTGCAGGGCATGGATCATGGCGTCCACGAACTGGGTGTCCTGGAGACGGCAGCCCCAGCGGGCCTTGGGCACGGTGTAGGGTACACCGGACATATGCTCAACGCCACCGGCCAGGATGACGTCGGCCATACCGGCCTTGATCATGGCAACGCCGGATAATACGGCTTCCATGCCGGAGATGCAGACACGGTTGACGGTGGCCGCCGGAACGGTATCCGGAATGCCTGCCATCAACGCCGCCACACGGGTGGTGTTCAGGGTGTCGTGGTGCTCCACACAGGTGCCGTAGCGGACATCATCAATGATGGCCGGATCAATACCCGCCCGCTTGACGGCCTCTTTCATTGTTACACTGGCAATATAGGCGCCGTTCAGATCTTTCAGGGTGCCGCCGAAAGCACCGATGGCGGTGCGGCAGGCAGATACGATAACAACGTCTTTCATGGGGTTTTCCTCTTATTTATATTAATCTTTGATCCGGATACATCCGGACCGTCTCCGGTATAAACATGCTCTGTTTTATTTCGATGCGAATGCCTCTTCCTCGATTTCCATAACGGCGTTGTCCGCAGTCATCACCGTATCCATTTTACCGAGGGTAACGGGGAGAACGGCAGATGTAAAATACCGGGCAGAAGCCAGGATACCGTTGTAGAAGGCCACATCCTTTTTCTTGGGTTTACCGGCCAGTTTTTGAGATGCGATAACCGCCCGCCAGACCAGCATCCATGCCATAAGTACATCCCCGGTTACGTCCAGAAAGGGATGGGCCTGGGCAAAGGCTCGTTCCACACCGCCTTCTCCAAGAATCCCCCCGAGGGCCTTGGCGGTTTCCATGAGTTTATTCAGGGCAGTTTCCAGGGAAGCGGCCATATCGGAAAGGCCGTCGGTGTTTTTGGCCTCGGCCACGGTTTTGCCGACCTCGGCCAGGATATCGGTGAAGGCCTTGCCCTTGTTCAGGCCAAGCTTACGGCCCAACAGATCCATGGCCTGGATACCGTTGGTGCCTTCGTAGATCTGGGTGATCTTGCAGTCACGCAGCAGTTGCTCCTGGGGATACTCTTTTGTGAAGCCATAGCCGCCGAAGACCTGAACACCGTCGGAGCAGAGTTCAAAGGCCCGGTCCGTAATGTAACCCTTGGCCACCGGGATCAGAACATCGATCAACCCCTGGTACGTCATTCGGTCCGCTTCGGTTTCAGATACCTTCACCATGTCCTCCATCAGCCCCACATAGTAGAGGATGCTTCTCATGCCCTCGGTATAGGCCTTCATGTTCAGAAGCATACGGCGGACGTCCGGGTGCTGGATAATGGGAACCCCGGGAGAACCTTTGGCTGCGGTGAGTTTGCCCCCCTGCACCCGCTCCTTGGCATAATTCAGCGCATTAAGGTAGGAGGCAGATGCGCAGGCAAACCCCTGCATGCCCACGTGGAGACGGGCCTCATTCATCATCACGAACATGTGGCTCATTCCCTTGTTCTCCTGGCCCAGCAGAGTACCGATGCACTTGCCTTTGCCGCCCAAGGCCATGGAACAGGTGGGGCTGCCGTGGATGCCCATCTTCTCTTCGATGCCGGTACAGACGATGTCATTGGGTTCCCCCAGGCTGCCGTCTTCGTTCACCCAGATCTTGGGCACAAGAAAAAGGGAAATACCGGCAGTGCCGGCAGGGGCGCCTTCAATTCTCGCCAGCACCGGATGGATGATGTTTTCCACCAGGTCGTTCTCCCCGGAAGATATAAAGATCTTGTTGCCGGTGATGGTGTAGGTACCGTCGTCGTTGGGAACAGCCTTTGTGGTCAGTGCACCCACATCAGAGCCTGCTTCAGGCTCGGTAAGGAGCATGGAACCGCCCCAGACACCGGTGTACATTTTTTTAAGGTAGAGTTCCTTTTGCTTGTCCGTGCCGAATTCTTCCACCAGCTTTCCTGCGCCGTGGGCCAGGATGTTATGGAGCATGAAGGGATAGTTGGCCCCGTTAAAATAGTTGTTGGCTGCCAGGGCCACGGGTGCGGGCATGCCCTGTCCCCCCCAGTCCGGATCGTCACACATGGCGATCCACTCGCCCTCTGCGAACAGCTCATAGGCCCGGTGAAAGGCCTTTGGTACGGATACCTTGCCGTTTTCAAAGGTACAGCCCTCTTCGTCCGCCTCCTTCAGGTAGGGAAGCAGCTCCTTGACGGCCAGGTTCCGGGCCTCGGATACCACCATATCAATGGTTTTTTTATTGAAGTCCTCAAACTGTTCATACTTGCTCAGGGATGCCACGTTCAGCTGCTCGTGGAGAACAAAGTCCACATCCCGCCGGTCTGCTATCTGCTGTGCCATGTTTCCTCCTCAGTTAAATCATTTATGATTTAACCGGCCTATTTAGTGTAATCGTAAAAGCCTTTGCCGCTCTTCCTGCCAAGATACCCGGCCCGTACCATTTTCCTTAACAGGGGGGCGGGCCTGTACTTGTCTTCGCCAAGCTCTTTATGGAAGCCCTCCAGCACCAGGAGCAGAGTGTCCAGGCCCACCATGTCGGCCAGGGCCAGGGGGCCTATGGGATGGTTGGCCCCCAGGGTCATGGAATTGTCAATGTCTTCGGGGGAGGCAATGCCTTCGGCCAGGACAAAAACAGCCTCGTTGATCATGGGGCAGAGGATGCGGTTCACGGCAAAGCCCGGCGCTTCCTTGACCTCAATGGCGGTTTTGTTGATCTTGTCCACAAAGTCCTTTGCAATATTCAGGGTCTCGCCGGAGGTGGTAAACCCCCGGATCAGTTCCACCAGTTTCATGACCGGCACGGGATTGAAAAAATGCATGCCGATGAACCGGTCCGGGCGGCCCGTGACAGAAGCCATTTCCGTGATGGAGAGCCCTGAGGTGTTGGAGGCGAAAACCGCTTCTTTTTTACAGATGGCATCCAGTTCCTTGAACACCTCTTTTTTAATGTCCATGACCTCGATGATGGCCTCGATGACAAGGTCTGCCTCCCGGGCCGCCAGGGTCAGGTCTGTGGTGCCCGTTATCCGGTCCATGACGGCATCGGCTTCTGCCTCTTCCATCTTTCCCTTGGACACGGCCCGGCCCAGGTTGGATTTTATGGTGGTGAGCCCGTTTTCGACAAACCGGTCCTCCATGTCCCGCAGGACAACCTCAAAGCCTGCCTGGGCAGCGCACTGGGCAATGCCTGCCCCCATGATCCCGGCCCCCAGTACGGTTACGTTTTTCATCTCCATGTTCTGATCTCCTTTAGGTTCGTGTTTACCAAATATTATTGAGCAAGACCCATGCCAGTTCTCAAGAGCCCTGGGAGGCAATGGTTTTGGAAAAAAGATGGGTGAGGAATAATGGTTTTCTGTGCCATGGGAAAGTTTTTTCTGTTCTATTTTCCGGTTTTAAAGTAAACTGCTCCATGGTGCAGAATTTTTATTCGATGATATTTTGGAGATCCCAATGATTCCCAATGAAAATGATTTTTTCAGGGAAGCCACCCTGACCCTTTGTTCAAGCCTTGAAATCGAACGCGCCCTTCACCAGTGCCTGCTCTATGTCACAAAGTT
>JAKSBB010000942.1 GCA_022361315.1 Desulfobacterales bacterium | reverse complement strand
GATGCCCGGGGCCTTGGTGTCCCAGTATCGGCCGGTGAAAGCGCGTTCGGTGCCGGACTCGCGAGCGACGCGGTACTCCTCTTCGGTGAGGACCTGGCGCCATTGTTCTTCGGTCTTTGTGATTGTTTGAACTTCGTTATTCATATCACTGCCTGATTCGGTCGGATGCGGCTGGTTGTTGCAAGCAACCAGGCCCAAGAGTAACACGATAATCAGCGGCGTTCCAGCGGTGAATCGGATCATGGCGGGCACCCTTCGAATGTAAAGTCTAGAGGGGGCGACCGAGAAAGTCTTTTGTGTCGAGCGTGTTTTTTTGCGCCTAGAATCGAGCATGGACGAAAGAATCATGATTAACTTCGCACGGCCCATCGCGTTGTTCCCGATCCGGGATTGCGTGTTGTTGCCGTGCGCGGTGCAACCGCTGCACATTTTCGAGCCGCGGTACAGACGGATGGTGCGAGACGTGTTGGACGGCTCGGGGCTGATCGCGATAGCGCGTTTCGAAGAAGACGTGGCGCCGCGTGAGACGCTGAGCGGTCGATCGGCGCTTCAGGAAGCGGTCTGCATCGGATACGTCGAGCAGTACGAGATGATCGGCGACGGGCGGTTCGTGATCCTGCTGCGTGGCGTGTGTCGCGCGGCGATCGAGCGCGAACTGGAACATCACGATCCCTATCGCGTGGCGGACCTGCGGGCGACGGAGTGGCCACTCGTTGATGACGAGAAGCTCACCGAGCAGCGCGAGGAGCTACGGGCGCTGCTGACGGACAAGGCGTTTGATCCGCTGGAGGACATCGACGAGCTGCGCGGTCTGTTTGATCAATCGATGTCGACGGTGGGTCTGATTGATTTGCTGATTCACTCGGCCACGGAGGAGGCGGCCGAGCGATACGCGATGCTCCGACAGACCGATCCGTTTGTTCGGTCGCGTTGGCTTGTTGGGCGGCTGGTGGAGTTGCGCGACCTCGTACGCAGTGGCACGTGGCGGTAGCGGGAGAAGAGCCCGGGGGGAAGCTTCAGTTTTCCAGCAGGTCCAGGCGACGCTGCGCCTCGCGTGCGCCGATGCCGCGGATGGCGGCGAGCTTCTCGATCTGTGCGCGGCGCGGCATGGTCTGCTCGCGTTCCCACTGGTAAATCGACTGGGCGCTGACGTCGATGAGTCGGCCGTAGTCCGCGGCGGACAGGCCGGTCTTGGCGCGGTGATTCTTCAGCCACGCGGCGGAGTAACGGACCTGACGGTCGTTGGACGCGGGCGCGGGGGATGTTTCGAGGCGTCCCTTCTCTCGTTTTTCCAGGAACGCGACGCGTCGTTCGAGGTCGGTGACCTGCCGTTTGAGCGCGGCGATGTCGCGGCGGTACTGGGCGCCCTTGGTGGCCAGGGTGGCCAGTTCGCTCTTCAGTTCCTTGCGGGCGAG
>JAKSBB010000844.1 GCA_022361315.1 Desulfobacterales bacterium | reverse complement strand
GCGGTTCCCTGCTGCTGATTCCCCTGGCCTGCAGCCTGTTCGGTGTGCCTGCCGATATCTCCATGCAGGTGGTTGCCGCCGGCTTCATTATCGGCGTCATTCAGGATTCTGCGGAAACCGCATTGAACAGCTCCACAGACGTTATCTTCACGGCTGCCGCTGACATGGCTGCCGGCAAAAAGAATGGAAAAGGCGCACAGGCCATGCCTGAAGCCAAGCCGGTGAAATCCGTCTAACCGGATCCGCCGGTGGTCCTTAGAGTACAGCCGGTTCCAGGACTGATGTTTTATACCCCCGGTGCGCTTCACCGGGGGTATCTTTTTTAGGAAGACCTTGAAGGCCAAAGGTTTTTTCCTTATATTCAATGCCACAATAAAAAAAGCACCACCGCCGCGAGCAGCGGCGCAGCCATAAAAATCAGGAGAAAGAACGCATGACATTAATGGACGGCAGCCTGGATGAACTGGAAACCAATATCATACTGGCGCTCCAGGAAGACGCCCGGAAATCCTTTAAAAGTATCGCCAAGGATCTCAACGTTTCCGAAGGTACCATCAGCAACCGGGTAAACCGGTTGATCCAGAAAGGCATACTGAAGCTGGAAGCCCGTGTGAACCCCTTTGTGCTGACCAACAAGGTGGCTGCCCTTTTGGGGATCAACCTCAAGCACCGGACCCACATTGAGGCGCTGGCCGAGATCCGGGCGCTGCCAAACGTCAATGCGGTATGGGTGACCACCGGTAAATACGACATCTTTGTGGAGGTGCTGGCCGACTCCATCCATGATCTGAACGAGTTCCTGTTTTCCAAAGAGGGGTTAAGCAAAATAAAGGACATCGAATTCACCGAAACCCACATCATGCTCCAGTCCGATACCAAGTTTTTTAAAATCAGCAAGCCCTAATGCATTCAATCAATTGAGAAAGGCTCAGGTTTATTTCTTGACTTTTATTATGGTTTGGGTTAAGGTTTTGCGTTTAATTTAGTTTGTATGTTTAACATGAATAGTAATAAACCACACAGCGTAAGGATGTAAATTTTATGAAACGGACATTTCAGCCCAGCAACCGGAAAAGAACCAGAAAGCACGGATTCCTTAAAAGAATGTCTTCCCCGGGCGGCAGACGCGTAATCAATGCCAGACGTGCCAAAGGCAGAAAAAGACTGACCACCGTATAATCTGTACGATTCTTAGATTGAACAGGGAATTGTTGAAACCCTATTCTTTACCCAAAGATAGACGGCTCCTGAAACGGAGTCGGTTTTTACAGCTTTCGAAACAAGGAAAGAAGATACGAACCGGCTGTTTTATAGCCGCTGTTCTGGATGGAACAGGCAAACACAATCGCATTGGAATTACCGTATCTAAAAAAGTGGGG
>JAKSBB010000918.1 GCA_022361315.1 Desulfobacterales bacterium | reverse complement strand
TTCTTGAACGGCTGCGGCAAGGTGATATTGAGGAATATCATTATAAGAGTGTCCGAAACGGAAAAAAATTAAAGGTCACCGTCTCCCCGTTTATTCAGGGTGGAGAATGTATTGGTTTTATCCAGAGTTTTATTGTTTTGAATTAATGTCCTGAATCTAATTGCTTGACTAATTCCAGCCTTACGCGCAGATTAATCGGCAGGAGTAATTTCCTTCGCACGGGTGACGTTTAATTTCTAAATGGTTATGAGTCGATGATGCGTTCGGGGTTTTTGGTCATTTTCGCAGTATGTCTGACACTACTCCTGCGTCCGGCGGTTGCCTCTCAGGAGTCCCCACAGCCCCCCCGTGCAGAGAACGGCATCCTGGATCTGCGGACCTGGGATTTTTCAGCAAGGGGCAGCATCCCCCTCTCCGGGCAATGGGAATTCTGGTGGGGACAGCATCTTTCCCCCCTGACCACATCCACCCCGGAGCCGCCTGCGATCGTTCAGGTACCCGAAACCTGGAACACATACACATGGAAGGGAAACAAACTGCCCGGCCAGGGGATTGCGACCTATCGACTGCGGGTTCTCATGCCGCGAACGGATAAACAACCTGCATTCAAATTTTTAGATCTGTCAACCGCCTGCCGGCTCTATGTCAACGGAATGCGAATCTATCACGCCGGAGCGGCAGGAAAAACGCCAGGCACAACCACCCCGGAATATAAACCCGAGGTTGTGGCAATTCCCTCCGGTGCATCAGAACTGGATATCACGATTCACATCTCCAATTTCCACCATTGGCAGGGCGGGCTGTGGGAACGTATTCTCCTGGGAAACAAAGAGGACCATACGGATTACCGGGAAAAAAGGCTCTATTTGGAGGCCCTGATGTTCGGCAGCATTTTGATTATGGCCGTCTACCATCTCTGCCTCCACGGTTTCCGGCCCCAGGACAGATCCAGCCTCTGGTTCGGCCTGTTCTGCCTGATGATGGCCGTCCGTACCATCACCCACGGGGAACGGTTCATCTGCCTTCTGATGCCGGACCTTTCCTGGGATACCCTGGTCCGGTGGATCTACGTCACCTTTCACCTGTGCATCCCTTTTTTCGCCTGGTATGCCAATGCCATATTTCCAAAGGATATTTCATTGTGGATGCCCCACCTCCTGACCCTTCTCGGCGGGAGTTGCGACCTTATCAGCCTTCTGGCCCCCACGAAAGTCCTGACCCTGACCATGCCCTTCATGCAGGTGGTTATCCTGGTGACGATACTTTACAGTGCATGGATCACCGGGCAGATTGTGAGAAGGGACCGGCAGGATGCCGGTATCTTTGTGGCCGGTTTCCTGATTTTCAGTGCCGCCATCATAAACGACATTCTTTACACCCGGCAGATCATCGTCACGGTTCACCTGGCTTCCCTGGGCCTTCTGCTCTTCATCCTCTTCCAGGCCGTTCTGATTTCCAGGCGGTTTTCACGGGCCTTTTTCACCATCACCCGTCAGCAACAGGACCTAGAGGCGGAAATTATCCAGCGGAAAAAAGCCGAAGCAGCCGTAGTCATGGCGGCGGAACACGAAAAATACGCCCTCGTGGGTCAGGTGGCCGGGAAAATGGCCCACGACTTCAACAACCTCCTGGGCGGGATCATGGGCCATGCGGAACTCTCGCTTCTGGACTGCACCCAGAAGGACATCGGCAAAAGCCTGGAGGTCATTGTTCACCAGGCCAAACAGGGGCAGTTTCTGACATCGAATCTCGTGGCCTTTGCCAAGGATCAGGTGCCCAGAGAAGTCCGTTTCAATATCAATGAGAAAGTCGACATGGCCCTGGCGCTGCTGAAGAAGGATCTGGAATCCGTGGAGGTCACCCTGGACCTTTCACCCGATCTGCCCGACCTTGTGGCCGACCCCGGCATGATAGAGCAGGCACTGGTGAACCTGCTTCTTAATGCTGTCCACGCTGTCAGCCGGACACCCCGGCCGGAACTCAGTATCGCCACAACCACAGAAGGCGGTCGCATCAGGCTGGAAATCCGGGATAACGGCTGCGGCATTCCCGAACCCCATCAGAAACGCATCTTTGAACCGGCATTTACCCTTAAGGGGAAGATGGATATTTTCGGTGCCTACAGCGACACCATCAAAGGAACGGGCTACGGCATGGCCAACGTAAAACGCTGCCTGGACAAACACGGTGCCGAAATCACCTTTACCTCCCGGCCGGGCAAAGGCACGGCCTTTGTTCTGATGTTTCAGGGGACGGCACCGGGAGATCCGGAGGCCATGGAAGCCGAGGCCCGGCAGATTCCGGGCATCAGCAATAAACGGATACTCCTTGTGGAGGATGAAGAGATCATCTCCTTTGTCCTGGAAAAAATTCTTACCTCCCCACCCTTTTCCAACATACTGACCACGGCCAGGGATGCAGAAACCGCCATGGCCCTGATTGATACGGAACACTTTGACATTATCAGTCTGGATTTCCTTCTTCCCGGAGGCAAAACAGGGCTTGACGTCTACCACCACATTCGCCGTACCAATACAAAAGTGCCCATTGTCTTTGTTTCAGGCAACCTCCACTTCATCGAATCCATACAGGTGATGAAAGATAAGGATCCGTTTCTGGACCATCTGGTCAAACCCTTTGAAAATATGGAATATGCCGCCATGATCGCCAAGTGGCTGGCCTGAGCATGATACAGGTGACAAACGGAGATTTAGTCCAGATAGGTCTCTTTGATTTTTCTGAAGTCTTCCGCCACCCGTTTCAGGGCCTCAATGATATAGGGATCAAAGTGGGTGCCGCTGTCCCTTAAAATAATCTCCATTGCTGTTTCGTGGGAAAAGGCTTTTTTATAGGGCCGCTCGGAGGTCAGGGCATCGTAGACATCCGCCACAGCCACGATTCTTGCGGACAGGGGGAGCGCCTCTCCCCGCAGTCCTTTTGGATAGCCGCTGCCGTCCCATTTTTCATGGTGGTAATAGGCGATATCCCGGCTCAGGGCCAGAAATGAACGGACCCGGCTTTCGGACTCAATGGCTGAAATGGCGTCCCCCCCGATCACGGGATGGCTCTTGATCACCTCATATTCCTCATCGGTGAGTTTCCCAGGTTTGAGCAGGATGGCATCCGGAATGCCCACTTTGCCGATGTCATGGAGTATGGAGGACTGGTAAAGATCCCTGATATAATTGTCTGTGATGTAGTCCTCGTACCGTTCCGTTTTGGACAATTCCCGGGCCAG
>JAKSBB010001025.1 GCA_022361315.1 Desulfobacterales bacterium | reverse complement strand
GGGGCCGATATGAAGAGCGGAAATATCTCCATCGGGTCCCCGGCCTACGCCCTCCAGGCCAAGTACTGCGCGGCCCTGGCAAAATCCTGGGGCATCCCCAGCCGGTGCGGCGGCACCACCAACGATGCCAAATCCCTGTCTGCCCAGGCCGGATACGAGAGCATGCTTTCCATGTTCACGGCCATGGCAAATCAGGTCAGCGTCATTGTTCACGGGGCCGGTATTCTGGATTCCTTTGCCGGCATCAGTGTGGAAAAGTTCATCATGGACCTGGAGATCATCCGGATGAACCGGTTCTACCTGGACGATCTGGACGTGGGGGACGACGCCCTCAACCTGGACCTGATAAGCGAGGTCGGCCCCGGCGGCCTCTTTCTCACCTCCATGGACACCATGAAAAAATGCCGGACCCATATCTGGAACCCGGAGGTGGCCCTTCGGGGAAGCCTCGGCGGCATGACGCCTTCGGACAAACTGCTGGATAATATTACCCGAACCCGTGACCGGCTGCTGGCGGATTATGTCATGCCGGAAACCGACCCTGAGATTCTGGACCGGATGAACCGGTTCATGACGGATAAAGGGGTGGACATGGCGATATTTGAGTCGCCGGTCTGCCACGCATAACCCACTTATGCCCAACCCTAATTAGGAGGAACCCATGAAAAAAACACTTGTGACCTTAATGGCAGCATCCCTTATGGTGGCCCTGACCACAGGCAGTGCACTGGCCGGCAAACGCTGGCGTATCGCCGGCATCGCCCCGGTGGACCATGCCTCAACCAAAATCCTGAAAGAGGCGGCCAAGGAGATCAACGGAAAAACAGACAACAAGTACAAGCTCAAAGTATACCCGGCCAGCCAGCTCGGCGATTACACCCTGGTACTCAACGAAGTGGCCCAGGGCGCCATTGAACTGGCCGACATCTCCATTACCCCCCAGCTGGACAAGGCATTGGGTATTGTTTACATGCCCTCCCTGGCCGCCACCTATGACGACATCGACCGGGTGTACGCCAAAGGCTCAAACTTTTACGGTCTGTACGAAGAACTGCTGGCCAAGCACGACATTAAGCTTTTGGGTCTGGATGTTCAGGGGTTTGCCGGTGTGGGGATGGTCAAAGAACCCAAAGATCCTAAAAACATCGGCGTGACCAAAGGAGCGATGATCCGGGTACCACCCATCGAAACCTGGAAAACCGTTGCCGAAGCACTGAACTACAAAACCGTTACCATCAACTGGGGCGACCTCGATCCTGCCATGCAGTCCGGTGTATGTGACGGCTGGATTGCCGGCACCCCGTCCTGGAACTACATTGCCTTTAAGGATCTGCTCAACTACTACATCCCCTATAACACCACCGTGGACTCCACTGCATACATCATGAGTATGAAAAAATGGAACGGCCTGAGCGACGCAGAGAAAAAAGTATTCCAGGACGCCTTTACCACGGCGGCAGCCAAAAGCCGTGAAAACGCCCGGAATGCCGATGCCGGATTTATTCAGAAAATGGAAGACAAAGGTATCAAAATCATCACCCTCACCGACGAAGAAACCCGCGCCATTTCCAAAGAGGTCAAAGACAAAGTATGGCCTAAACTGGCCAAAAGCATCGGCCAGGATAATATTGACCGCCTTTCCAAAGATCTCCAATAAACCGGAGAGCTGAACGCCTTAGCCTTTTAACCTCCGGGTGCCCTGCCCCGATTTTGAATCCCTTTACGGGAGCCAGGGTTACCCGGGGGTTTAACCCCCTCACTCGGAGGCCCCATGTCACTTCTTAACGACGCCCAAACCAGGGCAGAGATGGAACGGTACACCACCACCCTGGTCCATTCCCCCTTCTGGCAAAAATTCAGGAAAATCCATGTGTTTTTCCTGATTGTCTCGTCCGTCCTGATCACCACTGCCATCTGCATCGCCTCGGCCATGCGGTATTTTTTTCAATTGGACTTTTTCGGCCTTGAGGAATACGTCCTCATCGCCGCCTGCGTGCTTTACTTTG
>JAKSBB010000016.1 GCA_022361315.1 Desulfobacterales bacterium | reverse complement strand
TGCCTCCTTTATCGTTTGAATTCCGATCTTCCCTAACCCTAACGTTCAGGCGTCCATACCTTACCATCCGAAGTATAAAAGAGAATTGTGGAGACATTGTGAAGACAATACGTAGAAAAAGGGGGAATCTTTGGGTATAACCTATTGATCTGATTCGCAACAACCGGACTTGGCATCCGTAAAAAAGGGCTTATAGTTTTAACATGCTTATAAAATAAGCCTTAACAAAACCACAACCCAACCGGGAGTTAATATTATGTCAGCCCACCAGTGTAATAAATGCGGCAAAGTTTCCGGCAGTAAAGCCGGTATCTGCGACCCCGCCCCGGAGGTCGCCTCTTTCTACGTCTGCGACGACTGCAGTAAACACAGCATTGAACCGGAGGCGCTTTGCAAACCTCTGGAGATGCATCCCAAGTACTTCTGCAAGAGCTGCGGCACCCCGGGAGTAAAACCGGATTCCCTTTGCAAGCCTAAAAAGATCTTTGCTTAAAATCAACCGGACGAAAACCGAAACACAAAAGGCCTTGCGGTTAATTCCGTAAGGACTTTTGTATAACCGGGCATAATGTTTAAACCATACGGCCTCATCAATCAGCGGCCCAGACAAATTTCCGGATCAAATCATGATACCACGTCCATTTCCTGGTCAGATATTGAAATTGTCCGGCAACGATTCCTGGACTCAAGTCCAGTTCTTCAGCGAACCGTCTGATTTTAGATTTTGTGGTCAGGGAGGATATCCGTTCCCTGCTTTTACCCGGAAACAAGACACTTGCAGCAAACTCATCTGCCCTCACCTCAACCGGATCGTCACTTTCATCATTAATATACAAATTCTTCTTATTGTCGTTCAGAACGTGGCCCGCCTCATGAAAGAAAGAAAACCAGAATTTATCTTCGCGTTTCCCTCGCAAATTCACAAGTATCATGGCCTTATTACTGGAAAGCCATTTGGTGGCACCGTTCCAGGGTACTTTTTTCATTTCCGGTACTAAAGCGAGTGCAACCCCTGCGTTGGCGCATAATTCCGTCATTTTCGGTCCAAATAACTCCGGATCTTCCACCGTCAGTTTTCGAATTTCATTTATTGCTTCTTTAAACCGCTTTTTATCGTATGGGGCACAATCTATTCTTTGAGCGATCCGCTCCCCCTGACGAATCCAGGTCGCGGCATATCCCGGCATGGATTCGAAACAGACGGAACGCCGCGCCGCTACTTTTGGCTGATTCCATATTTCTTCCCAGGCAGAAACACTGCTCACCCCAAAAAATTTTAAGGTTTCCCTGAGTTGTTCGGTTTTTTTAGACGTGTCTGAGATTAGCTCTCTTTTTATCAGTTCGGTAACCGGTATGATCTTGAGCCAGTCAAGGTCTTTGCTGAGCGCATCGAGTTCTTTGATTTTCTCGAGTTGCTCGCGGTACTTCGCCTCAAGATTATTCCAGAACCTTGCAGGTACCCCGGTGACAAGTTCAAGTCTGTTGGCCGTTTCATAAAGAATGGGTTGCTCACCCTTATAAATACGATTTATGGACTGTACCGTCAGCCCCGTTCTCAATGACAACTCTTTTTGGGTCATTCCAATGGCATCAACGGTCTCTTTTAAGGTTTCTCCAGGCGGTATGGCATAATCAGGTTCGAAACTGTATTCCTCAACCATTGCCCCCCCCTTAGTGTGTGTCTTCTATTGCGATAATTTTTATTCTATTAATACCGGCCTTATCCAATCCCCTATCTTCTCTTAAAGGCGGTGGTTCATTGTTCTGTATAAAAAGCAACCGATACGGGTGCCCGAGATCCACTGAAAACTGGCCACGCTTATTTCCCGTGAGTTCATGTAGTCTGGGAGGAGGGAGATGGGAGATATCAGTCAAATCAACTGCAGCACTTAGCTCTGACATTCTTTGCATCAATTTTCTTCCCCGTGTTTGCCCCAACGCTTTCAATGCAGATTTATGTTTCGAGCATATTTTTTGTAATTTCTTTGATTTAAAAGATATATGCACGGAGAGCCCCTGTCAAGAAAAAGATTAACGTCAGATGTTAACGTTTTTTAAAATAAACTGTATTATTTGAATACTAAAACGAATTCAGATACTGGGGGAATTTATATGAAACGCAGAGGGTTATGTCAATGCCATGCGTCAAACGAATAAAAGCGACAGGAAATTTATTCCAGGGCAAATCGGGTAGGAGGAGGGCTCGCGCCCTCCGTCCTCC
>JAKSBB010000160.1 GCA_022361315.1 Desulfobacterales bacterium | reverse complement strand
ATTGAAGAGCACCCCCGATCCCAAGGGTTTGGTCAGTACCAGGGCATCACCCGGCCTGGCGCCGCTGTTGGTAAGAATCTTGTCCGGATGCACCATCCCGTTGACGCAGAGCCCGTACTTTGGCTCCTCATCGTCCACGGAATGCCCCCCGGCAAGCACGGCACCCGATTCATTCACCTTGTCATTGCCACCTTTTAGCATCTCCCTGAGGATACCGGTATCCAGAATCTTTGAGGGAAACATGACCAGGTTCAGTGCCGTCAGCGGCCTGCCGCCCATGGAATATACATCTGAAATGGCATTGGCCGCCGCCACCTGGCCGAACCAATAGGGATCATCCACCGGCGGGGTAATGAAATCAACGGTGCTGATCATGGCCAGATCGTCGGCCACCTTGTAAACCGCAGCATCATCCGATGTATCGTATCCTACCAGCAGGTTGTCGTCGTCAGGGGCGGGAAAGCCCTTTAATGTGTCCGCCAGAACCTGGGGACCTATTTTGGCCGCTCAACCGCAGGTCCTGGAAAGACCGGTCAGGGTTTTCTTTTTAAATAGTTTCAATGGGGGTCTCCGCTGTTCAGTTTAATGGTTGCCCGTAACTATAACCATTCCGGTTCCCAAATCAATAGGTTCATGGTCGTCAACTGAGGTGGCCAACCGATTTCCGGGAATGAAAGGCTACTTTTTCGCCCGGCGCTGTGCAAATCCGTGGGTGCCCATGCGCCAGAAGGTCAGGGCCACGGAAAGCCAGGCGTTGGCAGTGGGGTTGGCCGGTTTTCCCTTGCCGAGAATGTACATCTGATATTCGTACCAGGTGAGTCCGATGGCGGTTATGGCGTCCAGTGCCCGCATGCCTGTGGACAATCTCGGCAGGTGGATGGCATAGCCGGCATCCGCCAGGATCCGGTTGGGGAAATCCGGTTCCAGGGCCAGGGGACGGGCAACACCGATCATATCCGCTGCACCGGAATCAAGGGCGGATGCCATGGCAGTGCTGCTCCGGAAACCACCGGTGAGTGACAGGGGAACGGTGAGGGCGTCACTCATGGCAGCGGCATACTCAAGAAAATATCCCTCCTTATCATTGGCTGAAGGACTGCCCATCATCTTGGGATTTTCATAGGAACCACCGGAAATTTCCACCAGGTCGATTCCCTGTTCCTCCAGAGCAATGGCCACCTGGATGGCGTCCTCCACTGTGAACCCCCCGTGCCTGAAGTCCGACGCGTTGAGTTTGATTCCCACGGGGAAGTCATTGCCCACGGCGGTGCGGATGGCCTTATATATTTCCAGCACAAACCGCATCCGGTTTTCAAGGGTACCGCCCCAGTCATCATCCCGGCGGTTATGGTGGGGGGAGAGAAACTGGTTGACCAGGTAGCCGTGGGCACCGTGGATCTGGACCCCGGTGAAACCGGCGTCCTTTGCAAGCCCGGCGGAGGTGGCAAACCGCTGGATGATGGTGTGGATTTCCTTTTCCGTGAGTTCCCGGGGCGTATTAAATCCTTTGGAGATCCCCCCTTCCAGGGGAACCGCCGACGGTGCCACTGGTTCACTGGCAAGGAATTTCGGGGTCTGCTTGCCCGGGTGGTTCAGCTGCATCCAGATGTGGGTGTCGTTTCCACGGCCGGCCTCGGCCCAGCGGCGGAAAGCCTCAAGGTCACTTTCCTTGTCCAGCACCACATTTTTGGGCTCTCCCAATGCGCCCCTGTCCACCATGACGTTTCCGGTGACACAGATGCCGATCCCTCCTTCTGCCCAGGCCCGGTAAAGCCGGATCAACCTGTCGGTGGGGTTGTGGGCCTTGTCCCCCAGTTGTTCGCTCATGGCTGATTTCAACAGACGGTTTTTTACGGTAACGCCGTTGGGAAGGGTGATTTCTTTGGCAAGTGTCATTTTAACTCTCCTTTGGGTCGTATCTCCTCATGAGATAATTGGATTTTGGGGTAATTAGACCGGTCGTCTTAGATTGACAGAAAATTTTTTTGTTCCTTTTACCGCAGCAACTTGTCCAGAATCGTGGTGATCATCTCGTTCAGATATGTCGTATCCCGATCAATGCGGATTCTCAGCAGCCCGCCCTGCCAGATGTCCCACAGCATATCAGACAACAACTCCGGTGAAATGTCTGTGCGGATTTGTCCGGCGGACTGGGCCTTTTCGATCAGACCGGACAGCCGGTCTTTCCACATTCGGACGCCATCCTGCAGCGCCGCCTGGCAGGCCGGAACAGACCCGCCGATTTCCCCTGCCAGATTGCCGTTCAGGCAACCCTGGTTCCCCGTTTCAGACAGGTGGCGGATTGCCACGGCAAAAATATTCTTCAGGGCGGTGAGGGGATCATCCCGGGTGGTTTCCAGGTACGCATCCACCTGTCTCACCGTATTTTCGCTGTATCTGCGGATGATCTGGGCCACGTATGCCTCTTTGCTCTCAAAATAGTTATAAAAGGACCCTTTGGGTACCTTCACCGTGTCCAAGATTTTTTTCAGCCCGGTGCCGTGGTAACCGCTTTCGGTTATCAGCTGGATACCCTGGTCCAGAAGCCGTTCTTTTATGTTTTCTTTGGGTGCCATGCCATAGAAAATATGACCGGTCGTCTTAAACGTCAAGCCTGCGGATATAAATTAAATTCGGCAACCGGCAATGTAGTTAAAATGAGTAAGATAGTGTAGGGTAGACCCGAAACAGTGTCGGGTGAAACCCGAAGCGTTTATGGAAAAAACAAACAGGAGAACCCGTGAAAAACTCTCTTTTTATCAGAACCCTTGAATTCGGCGATGCTGCCGGGCCGGAAGGGACGACCTGGCATCTGTATCAGCAATGGGCAGCCGATAACGGTTTGCCCGGCGGAGATATAGCTGCGGATGAGTCGGATACGATCCTGACGCATTATTTTACAGAATGCTTTGAGGAATTCAAAAATGGGGATGCCTCTCTTGAAAGATTCATCCTCAAGCCGGAACACCGGATTGCGCTGATGTCATATGGAAAAACAGAGGAGGTCGTCTCCCTTGTCCAAAATACGGGCCGGCGTATTTACTCGGCGGTAATCCTGGGCGTTTTGGCGGTATTGATTTTCGTGGCTGCCGGGTCCGTCTGGGTGATGACCGGCGTATCGGAATCCACAGAAAAGGTCTCTGAAATTGTGGACACGTTAAGGGATGATGACGGCCGGCGGGTGGAAATAAGCCGGCTCCAGATGGCACAGATTCTTTCCGCTATCGAGGCCGGAAGGCAACAAAAACGCGGTCCGGCCAAACCGGTGCTGCCCAATCCCACCAGTGAAGATTCAATGCTGGATGCCATTAATCGATATTATGAACAATGATTAAAAAAAACGAGCCTGTAGCAACCGCTACAGACCAATGATGTTGACTCCCGTATGATGCGTGCAGAAAAAGGTAGAAAACAACTTCCCCATCATGAAAAGGAGAACAAATTATGAAAGTATTGGTAGCGTATTTTAGTCAGAGTGGAAACACGGAAAAGATCGCCAGGGCCATTTGTGAAGAGGCCGGTATCGCCCATGAGGCAGATTTGAAGGCACTCGAGGACCTTACCCCTGAAGCGGCAGCGGAATACGACTGCATTTTTCTGGGGTCTCCGCTTCACCGGGGCAACCTGGCCGGTCCCGTAAAGGAATGTCTCAAGGCGCTCAAGGAAACGTCAGGGCAGAAACT
>JAKSBB010001066.1 GCA_022361315.1 Desulfobacterales bacterium | reverse complement strand
ATGTTTTACCAGCGTTTTTAAGTCATCGGCTGTGACCCGTGAAGGACTGATGATCTCCTGGGCAACCGGATCAAAGAAGGGAATGTCCGGCCGGGACAAAACGATCTCCGCCGGTTTCAGACCACCGAACAACAAACCCAGGGCATCATCCAGCGACAGGGCGCCGCTCAGAGTCAGGGCGGTAAAAAAGTTGTCCGGTTTATTGGCTGCAGTTTTCTTTCCATTGGTTTGCGTGTCTCCTGCCAGAAGATCGGGGATGATACCGGCGGTATCCAAAAAGGAGTTTAGAAATGCATATCCGGTAACAAACCGGTACAAATTATGGTTTGCCGTCCATTTTTTGCGGCGGAGCCCCCGCAGTTTTGCGCCCTTCTTATCAAACTTCCCGAGCGCTTCAAGTACATCTTCGAGTTTATTTTCAAAACGGTTGTTTACCGAAAGAAGCGGCGCCACATCTTCCCATCCCTGCCACTCACTGGGCCCAATGCGCAGACATAATTTCGGAGATGCAGGTTCGGTTAATTCTTCCCGGGCAGTCTTTAAAAGTCTGCGCAACTCTTTTTCGTTATTCGCGACACATCCCCACCGCCATGAAAAGCTTTCCCTGCCCGTAGCAAGGGTTTTACACATATCGTCAAAGGCGATGCGTGTAAATGTGTCACTGTCGGTAAATTGCTTCCAATTGTCCAGCAATGCCAAAAGGCTCTCCTCCGACTTGGCTGAGAGCATAAATACACCGCTGTTTCCCGTTGTTTCCGGTGCAGGGACCTGCGGCGGAGATGCCACCACCACATGGGCATTGGCACCGCCGAACCCAAAAGCACTGACACCCGCGTATACCGGATGTTCAGCTTTCCAGGGACGGAGTTCCGTAGCCACACGGAACGGCGAATCCTCAAAATCTATGACCGGGTTCGGGGTATTAAAATGGAGGCTGGGGGGAATCTTCCCGGCGCCCATCATTGACAGGACCTTAATTATCCCTGCCATGCCCGCAGAACCACCGGTGTGGCCGATATTCGTTTTTACAGAGCCGATGCTGCAAACCTGGCGCTCATCGGTGTGCTGCCGGAACACCTTGGTGAGGGCCTCAATTTCAATGGGATCTCCGATGAGGGTGCCGGTACCGTGGGCTTCGATGTAATCCACGGCGTCGGGTGTAAGCCCTGCCTTTTCATATGCCGCAGTCAAAACCTCCGCCTGGGCCGTTGTGCTCGGAGAGGTCAGGGTGACGCCGCTTCCCCCGTGATTGGTGGCAACACCTTTGATAACACCGTAGATATGTTTTTTCTCTCGGAGGGCATCCCCGAGGCGTTGCAGCAAAAGCACACCGACACCGTCCCCCAGCACAAACCCGTCCGCATCCCGGTCAAAGGTTTTGCATCTGCCGTCCGGGCTGACAATATGCGCCTTGGAAAAGGCAATGTACTTCAGGGGATGGGAATGCACACAGGCACTTGCCACCAGGGCATACTCGGCTGACTCAGAGGACAGCGCCTCACAGGCCTTTTCAGCAGCGAACAGGGAGGAGGAACATGCCGTATCCAGAGTAAGACTTGTGCCGCTGAAACCCAGCATATAGGAAATCCGGTTGGCCAGCAGACTGCTGTGGTTGCCCAGTACCGTGTGGATATTCACATCTGCGGACAGGGTATTCAGAATATAGTCCCAATCCGCTGTTCCCACATATACGTCCGTTCGTTTGTCCCTGAGTTCGCCCAAAGGCACACCGGCATCTTCGATGCAGTGCCAGGCCTCTTCCAGCAACAGCCGTTGCTGGGGATCCATATACCTGGCCTCACCCGGAGGGATATTGAAAAACCGGTTGTCGAACCGATCCGCCCCCCGGATCACCCCGTACCATTTACTCACACTTTTATTGGGCGCATCCGGATCCGGGGAATAATAGCGTTCCGCATCCCAGCGTTCAGGGGGCACTTCCTGAATCGAGCATTCGCCCTTCTCCAGGTTTTTCCAGAATGCCGCATGGTCATCGGCACCCGGAAACCTGCAGGCCATGCCGATGATTGCAATGTCGTTTCTTTTGGAATTCAATTCAGATGACATCTCTTTTCCCCCTGTATTGCTACGCCCCGGTGCGCACTGCCCACCGAATAAAACCGAAACAAACGGATAAAAACGTTTCAAACAAATTGTGCCAAATAAACTGCGAGGCTATCTACTCTATTGAAAATCTTTGGTAAAAAATTGCCGGAGGGTCTGCCTTTTCATTGAGAGAAGGGGGCGCCGGAGTCAAAGGCCATGGGCCGCCTTTATCCGGGAAGGGCAAATGGAACAATCTTACCTTCCGCCATTTTTATAACTCTGTCAGCCGTATCAAAATATCTGTCATCATGGGAAACCGCGATCACCGTTTTTCCCATGGCGCGCATATCGTTAATAAAGGTGGTGTAAAACCGCTTCCTGAATTCCGGATCCTGGTCTGCCGCCCACTCGTCAAAGACATAAATGTCTTTATCTTCAAGTAACCCGGCCAGATAGGCCAGCCGTTTACGCTGCCCGGTGGACAGGGTGGTATTGGTGAACCGGTTGTCGGTGTATGAGGTCTTTTTGCCAAGCCCCATGGTGTCCAAAAGGCCGTTCACTTTCCCGGCATCAATATCATCCAGCCCGTAGAGCTTTTTGAAGATATAAAAGTCGGTGAATACGGTGGAAAAAAGCTCTCTGTAAGTTGTAAACTCCGTATGGGAGACCTGGCGGCCGTCGATGGTAAGGATGCCTTCATCGGGATAATACAGACCGGTTAAAAGTTTCATTAGGGTGGATTTACCGCTGCCGTTACCGCCCACAATATAAACCACTTCACCCTTTTTGACTGAAAAGTCCACCGGCCCCAGCTGAAACAGGACATCCCCGTTTTTACCCGGATATTTAAACGAAATCGATTCAAGGGCAATGGTTTGAAATTCAGGGGCCTCGGGCGTTTCCTCCGGAATATGACGTTCAAAATCATCAATGAGCTGATTCAGCTTATCGATATTCGTCATGGACACCGACACGAGGAAATACTGGGGCATGATACTGATCCCCATCATCATGGGGCCCCAGAGGAAGAGCAGTGAGGAGGCAAGGCCGACAACATGGTCATTGTCAATCACGTCCACCAGCGGCAGCAGGAAAACAATCACACCGATCAAACAGAGGAAAGAGGCATTCACCAGAAGGAAGGTGTCGTTGAGTGTTTTTATGGCATCGCTTTTCAGCACCTGAACTTCTCTGGCCAGGGCTTTATAATCCCTGTAGAGATCCTCATTTTTTGCCCGGTTGATCTTGATTTCCTTAAACCCGGTCAACACGTCGTTGAGCCGGTCAATCAGTTCTGCCTCCTTCTGCTTTGCGAGCCCCATCTTCTTTTTCACCGGAATGGAGGCAAGGGAGTAGAAAAACACCGTTACCGCCATGAGAAGAATCATGAGCACGGCACCGCTGAGGGAGATAAACATCATATAGACAAAAATAGAAATAAAGGAGACGATGCCTTCCACGGACATGACCAAAGAAGGGATGGTCCTGAAAAGCACGCCGGTGTCCTCGGTCAAGCGGTTATAGATCTCGCCTTTACCGATGTTTTCAAGAAACCGAAGCTCGGTGAAACGGATTTTACCCAGTATATCCATACGGACCTTTCTGGAAAGCTCTCCGGCCACCACCGAGGTTTTGATCATGTACATCTTTTTTGAATGGATATGCAGAACAATTAAAAGGAAAAGCATCAGAAAATGACGGGGATCAGAGGAGATCTCCTCTCCCCCGATGGCGCCGTTGACGGTCTTCAGGATGAACGCATAGGATATACCTGCGATCACGGCATGCACGAAGATGGTTTTCTTCGACATGGCAATGTGTTTGTTTATAAATTGAAGAATCTCTTTCATACCGCCACGATTCTCCCCTCTTCCATTTTTACGATGCGGTCCGCCGTGTGAAAGTATTGATCATCATGGGATACCGCGATGACCGTTTTACCCATGGCCCGCATGTCATCCAGAAAATGGCTGTAAAACTTTTTCCTGAACTCGGGGTCCTGGTCTGCCGCCCACTCATCAAAGACGTAGACCTGTTTTTCTTCTAGCATTGCCGATACATATGCGATGCGTTTCCGTTGTCCCGTGGAAAGATGAATTCTTGAAAATTTATCCCCCACATACCGGGTCTTGTGATCAATTTCCATTTTGCCGAGAAGATCATTCACCTTTCCGCCATCGACATTTTCCAGACCGTATAATTTTTCAAAAATATGAAAATCAGTAAAAATAGTGGCAAAAAGTTCCCGGTAAGCCGGGTATCTTTCCCGGGAGATTTTTTTTCCTCCAGCAGTAATACTGCCGCCGGGTTCAGGGTAATACAAACCGGTCAAAAGTTTCATGAGGGTGGATTTTCCGCTGCCGTTTCCCCCGGTGATAAAGACCACCTCTCCGCGTTTTACGGAAAAATCGATGGGGCCGATACTGAACAATTTTTCCCCGTCACTGCCCCTGTAGCAATACTCTACCCCGTTTAACACGATGCCTGTAAATTCGGCCGGGGCAGGTAGAGGCCCCTCATGGTCCGGGGAGATGTCTTCGAAGGTTGCATCAAGTTCATTGATATGTTTAATGGCCACCACAAGCATGGTGAACTGCCTGGACAGCATGAAGATCATAATAAAGGGTCCCCACAGAAAAAGCATGGAAGAGACCAGTGAGGTGATGGTTTCCTTTTCCGTTACCCCCACGATGGGAAGCACAAATACCGTGGCCATGAGGATAATGAAATACGACCCCATCATTAAGACCACGCTGTTGTCCAGCGCTGTTGACGCCTGAATTTTGCATTGCGCCGTTTCTTCGGATATGGATTCGATATCTGAAAAGAGATCGTTGTTTTTCTTGTTGTTAATCCGGATTTCCTTAAACCCGTATAGAATATCGTTCACGCCGTCAAAGAGTTCCGCTTCTTTGGCATCGGATATTTCAAACTTGCGTGTGGCTGTTACAATATACCGCTGATAGGCCACGAACATCACGCCTCCCACCGCAAGAATCAATGCGAGTCCCATGATGGACAGATAGCCGATGTAGCAAAACACGGCCAACAGAGAACAGACGGACTCCATGATCAGGAACAGGGGGGCTGCGCCCTGTGAAATGGCATCCGTACTTTCGGTAAGCCGGGTGAACAGGGTGCCCTTCCCCATCTTTTCCACAAAGGAAAGTTCGCTGTTGCGAATCTTCCCGGTGATATCCACCTTGATCTTCCGGATGAGATCCTCTGACGCCTCGGTTCCCATGTTTACCGAGCGTCTCTTAAAAAAGACATGAACCAGGCAGGATACCAGGAACAGCACCAGAAGACCGACTTTCAGGGAATCGTTACCCTGGGTAACGTGTTGAATGGTACCGTTGATACCGGCCAGGGCCAGGGCATAGCTCAGGCCGGATATAATACTGAAGAGGACAATTTTTATCTTTGGTGCCCCAGAAAATTTGCTAAAAAATTCTATGACTATCCGAACAACCTGAAGCCCCATGTATTGTCCACCTTGAAACCGCCTTTAGTTACAGACCACTCTAATCGTTCTTTTTGCTTCTTAGAGGGCCCATGCAGAATGAATCGCGCTTTGTTTATCCGTCTTCGTAAATCTCAAAAAAGGAGACGGCTGGCTGATGACATACGTCAGCCAGCCGTTCCAGCGATACCAAGCAACACTTACTTCTTTGCTCCGGCGCCGGCTGCGGACGCAACTGTTTTACCTTCTTCAAACTGCTCGGCAAAGTATTCTCTCATTGCCTCAGGATTAAAGTTGAGCAGGGTTCCGCCGGCTTCAAAATGAGCGGTGAACACTTTTCCCACGGCATATGTGGCAGCACCACCGAGAAGACTCATGGTGGCGGCACCTGTGGCCCACCCGATGAGGGGAACGGCCTTAAGCAGGGAAAATGTACCCGGAACGACTGAGACGGGGAGAACGCCGCCCATCAGACTGGCGATCAGGGATTTGCCTACATTTTTACGAAAGGGAATTTCGTAAAGTTTGGTCAGTCTGGCAAGCATCTCCAGCTGAATTGTGGCAAGCCCCACCAGATCGACCATGGGAACGGGAACCAGACCCAGACCCGCAGATATGATCACCCGGTTTTTAATGATGCGTTTTGCTTCTACAAGTTTGTCGATTTCTTCCACGACAGCTTCTTCAACCTTTTCTTTTTCTTTTGCTGCTACCATACGCGCCTCCTTTAGTTTAAATACACGTTCCTAAAATTCTTGAATCTATTTTTAAAAAAATACATTCAATCCAAACTATCCCTGCCGTTTACTATCATTACCAAGGCGGAAAGATGGCCATCTTGATTCAGCATCCTCTTTATTCTTAGGATGCCGCCGGTCAGATGCCACCACCAAACAGAGTCCGAGAAGTGGGGTCAGGAGAATTGATGCAAAGAAGTAGCCCCAGAACCCGAATTTCCGGTTGATCCCCAACAAGGCCACGATCGCACTCAGCAAAATAATCGTTAGAAATATCCCCATTACTCGATCTCCTCTGTTTACCGCACCGGCTCATGTATCAGCCGGATAGTTTCATCCTAAGGGTGTGGGCCGGCCAATGGTTCTATTGGACATGCACACCCCCTTTTTCAGTATTTGTTTGATCCGCATCGGGCCGGGCACCCCCCATCAGACCTTTGAAATCCTTAAATAGCCTGTCCTTAGCCCGCTGAGCGAATCCCGAATGCGACGTCCCGGACCTCTCCGATCCGGACGGGCCGGATGTACTCACATCAGATGTGTTTACATCAGATGTACTTACATCGTTATGCATCCGGGTGTCATGGGTGGCGGCCCCATGTAACTGTCCCTGGCGGATCTGGCCCTGGTGGTCCTCCGGCATCCGGTCCTGATTCATATGATTCTGGCCACCCTGGCCATCACCCGATCCATAGGGTGGTGTGGCAGGTGGTGATTGTTCCTGACCGTGGGGCTCCTTCTGCTCGTCATCTTGACCATAATTCTGGTCCGGACCAGAGGTTTGATGCGAATCCGTTTCCTGGTAGCCCGGTTTGTGCATATCGGTTGTAAAACCTGCCGGGTGTGCGTTTGCCGGACGGTTCAGGGCGCCTTCCGCATTAAAGATAATCGGCAGTCCCCCTTCGCCGCCACCAACGACAACCACCTTGCTGTTGGGGGATTTGGCCAGGTCAAGGGTGGCCATGATCCCCTTCCACTTCAGAAGATCAGGCGACAGGCTTTCCTTGACGATGTTCTGATACTGCCGGATCCCTATGGCCTCATTCTTTTTCCGGATAATCTCTGCCTCTGCCTGCTTGATCTTATACTGGTATTCCAGGTACCGCTGCTGCTGGCGAAGCTTGGCCTCTATGGCCGTATTGATCAGCTCAGGCAACTTGATGTTCTCCACGATCAAGGCGTCATAAACGATGGGGAT
>JAKSBB010000019.1 GCA_022361315.1 Desulfobacterales bacterium | reverse complement strand
TCCCAAATCCCTTTTCTCCGGATGCCGCCCTTGTGGACCACCTTGCCCACAGACGCCGGGCTTTTGTATAAAACAAAAAAAGGCGTCCGACTTGGAGAAAATCTCCCGTGTGGACGCCTTCTTTTTAAAAGACCTAAATCAACTAGTCGCCGCAGGATCCGTTTGAGCCGCAGCCACCGCAGCCGCCGCCCTGCCCCAGGTCGATATTGGAGTCAAGGTGGAAGCCCATTCCGGTAAAGTCAATCTTGATTTTCTCAGCCTTTTCCATGAATTCCTTGTCAACGACAAATTTATGTCCTTTAACATCAAATGCATCGTCAGTATCTTTAGGCTCATCCAGAGCCATCGCAAGGGAAGGGCCGCCTCAGCCGCCGGAGTTGAGAAAGATTCTGATGGGGGTAGGCTCTTTCCCCTGGAAGTAGTCATCGATCTGCGTTTTAGCAGGATCTGTCAATTCAATCATTGTAACGCTCTCCTTATTCAAATTCTGTATTTTTTCAGGTATATTTTGCCTGAATAGCCTAATTCTAACCATACACCCTACCCCTGTCAATGTCAGGGGATTGCATTTTTTGGTTGATTGATTACAAACTTATCCACGCATTAAGTTGACACTAAAATCACTTGAGAAGGACATGTTTCAATGAAATTGTCAGTCCCATTCATCCCGGATCCAGGGTATGCGGATTTTCTGGCCGGACAAAAGTCGGCACTGGCCTGCCTGTATTTCCCCCTGCCTGCGGACACCGTTATGGACGCACGGGTTCGGCCGCCTGGGGTAGGGGGAAAAAACGAACCGGAGACGGACAAACTGACGACCCTGCTCCGGCCCCTCAAGGATGTTGATAAGTATATCCTGGCCAACACCCGTTTCGTCCACCCGTCCCTTTATTCACATCCACGGCAAATCATTGATTTTCTGGACGGCATCACAGCCCTGGATGAATCAGTGGGAATCAGAGGGATCGTTCTCACCGACGCATATCTGATCAATGCACTGGACCGGACGGGTCATGATCTTATCCCGGAACTTGAAGTTATCCCTGGAATTAACAGCATGATTGATTGCCAAGACAGATTCCTGGCCTGGCTGGATCTCATCCACGGCACACGCTTCAAGACGCCCCACCGTCTGATCCCGGACCGTTCACTCAACAGGGACCTGGACCGTCTGGAAGCGTTAACACGGGTTGTCAGACAAACCCTTCCGGGCTGTCGGATCGAGTTGCTGGCCAACGAGGGATGTATCCACCAATGTCCGTTCAAACCTGCCCATGATGCCCACATTGCCCTTTCCAATACCGGTCTGGTCCGGGAGGCCACCTGGTCCCTTAACCACAATCTGGGGTGTCACTCCTACCTGTTTTCCCGGCCCCATACATTTTTAAAATCACCCTTTATCCGGCCGGAAGATGTTCACCGCTACAAGGAAATCGCTGACGGCATAAAACTGGGAGGCAGAACTCTGGGGCCGACGTTTTTGAAACGCGTGATCACCGCCTATTCAGCCCGTTCATTCCAAGGGAATTTATTTGATTTAATGGATGCCGCAAGTTTTATGGCCGATCATTTCCACCTGGAAAACACCGCCCTGGGACCTGAGTTCTTTAAATCGCTGACCACCTGTACAAACCAGTGCAAACCATGTAGGATATGTGATGCATTGTTCACAAAGGCAGCCCGTAAAAAGGCCGGCCAATTCAATCAATACAAGGACATTTCATGAAAATACTCGTTACCGGTGGTGCCGGTTACATCGGCAGCCATACCTGTGTAGAACTTCTGGAACAAGATTATGATGTTGTTGTTGTGGACAACCTGTCCAACGCATCTTCCGAATCACTCAATCGCGTCAAAAAAATCACAGATCGAAAACTTGATTTTATCAAGGCAGACCTGACTGATGTGGACACCCTTAACAATATTTTCACAGATCATGAAGATATTAAAGCCGTGATTCACTTTGCCGGCCTTAAAGCCGTGGGCGAATCTGTCGAGAAACCGCTGACCTATTACCACAACAACGTTACCGGCACCCTGAACCTTCTAAATGCCATGGGCAACGCGGGGGTCAAGGCCCTCATCTTTTCTTCATCGGCGACAGTATACGGTGATCCGGCAAGCCTTCCCATTACTGAGGACTTTCCCCTATCGGTTACCAATCCTTACGGTAGAACCAAACTTATGATTGAGGAAATCCTTAAAGATCTCTATATTGCGGACGACACCTGGCACATTGCCCTGCTTCGCTATTTCAACCCGGTGGGTGCTCATGCCAGCGGAATGATCGGTGAAGATCCCAACGATATCCCCAACAATCTCATGCCCTATATCGCCAAGGTTGCAGTAGGCAAACTTCCCCGGGTCAATGTATTCGGCAATGATTACAACACAACGGACGGCACCGGTGTCAGAGACTATATTCACGTCACAGACCTGGCCAAAGGTCATACGGCAACCCTGCCGAAACTTCTGGATTCCCCCGGTATATTGACATACAATCTGGGAACCGGCAGAGGATATTCCGTACTGGAAATGATTAAGGGTCTTGAAGACGCCTGTGGGCGGGAAATCCCCTACAAAATTGTTCCCAGACGTTCCGGTGACATTGCAGCCTGCTGGGCGGATCCGGCCAAAGCAAACCGGGAACTGGGGTGGCGCGCAGATAAAACCCTGGCGGAAATGTGCAGGGATACATGGAACTGGCAGACAAAAAATCCCAACGGATATTCGTAAAGGAGACAAATGAGTATGGGAGAATATATCCCTCAGTTGAAACATCTGATAAAAACCGCACGGCTCCAGGAAGCCAGAGAAGCCCTTGCAGATCTTGCCAGCCGTCCCCAGACAGACCAGGAAGCGGTAATTGAACTGCTGGCTCTGGCATCGGACAGCACCGCCCTGGATCTGCTGGGCTTTTTAACGGAAACCACATCAAAAGAGAACCCCCTCCATCTGCGCCTCTTTCAACTGACCTCGGACAGGGCCCATATTAATTCCAACTTTGTACGAATTTTGATTAACAGCGGAACCCCGGCCCAGATGCGGCAGATTACCCCGTTGCTCAAGCATATTCTCACCAAAGAGGCCCAGGGAGACCTGCTCAACCGCATCCTTCGGGTGGTGGGTAAGTTCAAGCTGGAAGCCCTGATTGACGATGTAGCGGAATTCATATTTTACGATGACCCAACCCTGAAACAGGAATCGGTCAAGGCCCTGGAAAGAATGGCCACCCCCAAGGCCCTGGAACGCCTCAAACAAATCGCCAAAACAGATAAGTGCGACCTTGATATTCTGGACGCCATAGACGTGCTTGAGGAGCGGCTTGAACCCATGGCCCCCGCGGCGGAGACCGCACCGGTAAGTCCGGTTCCCTTTGCCCCACAGCCTCCGGAATCAGCCCCGCAGCCTCCTCCGACTCCGGAACCGGCCCCGGCACCTCAGGCGGCAGCACCGTCACCGCCGGCTGCCGCCCCCCCGGTGCAGACGGAACCGTCGGACGAATTGTCAGACAAGCTTTTCCTCCTGGCCTCCAAACGCCTGCAGGACAGGCACCAGGCATATCTTTATTTCTGCGAACACGGGGATATGGTTGCCCGGGCCCTTAAGGCCAGCCTGGACAGCAAAGATACGGATCTGATGATCAATCTTCTGCGGCTCACTGCCAGGACCATCCCTCAGAAGGCCGTCAGCGACCTGCTGACCCTGGCCGGCAAAAAAGATCTGGAAAGGCCCCTGAAGTTTTCCGTGTACTCGGCACTGGCTCACCTGCCCGAACTGGAGTCGGCCGCAAGCGTCGTCAGCGGCACCTCTGACACCTCAATGCATATCCGGATCGCCGCTCTTCACGCCCTTGACCGTCACTGTTCCGACTTTGTGATTGCGGAAATAAAGAAAAAAATAGAATCGGGCACCAAGGTCGGTGAGGCCATCGGGGTAAGTATCCTTGATGCCAAAGCCACCCGCCTCATAGATGCCCTGATGGATTCGGACACCTTTTCCTACATCATCTCCAACTACCTAGAACGGGGGGCTTCTCTTCAGGTGCTGGATGCCTATATCAGCGTGCTGGAACAACGCAAACGGGTCTCATCGGTGAAAAAACACAACCGGCTGAGGCTGGAACAGGCCAAAAAGGAACGCCCTTTTTTCGTTGTCATCCACCCCTCCGAAATCTACCTGAGTGTATACGCCAAACTCATCCATTCATGCGGATTTGACGCCCGAACCTTTGTCAGCCCCCAGGAGGCCTTTGAATCCATCGTGTTCGAAAAACCGGCCGCCGTGGTCTGTGATCTTTTCATCAAAGAACTCACGGCCCTTGACCTGGCCAGGGAGATCAGGGAGATATATCCCAGAGACGAGGTTCCCATCATCGTCTCGTCCCTCCAGAAAAACCTGGATAAGACCCTGATGAACCATGCTTTTGACGAGGCCGGTATCAACGGCTTCTATGATTTCCCGGCAAAAATCAGCCAGATTAAAACCTGGGCCGCCGCCAAGTGACGGCGATCCCGGACCTCCCGGTCGCCATTGGGGCGCGGTTGAAACAATGCCCCGGGGTCCTTACCCTGGGGTTTAAACCCAACTTCACGGATTACTCACCGGCCGACCGGGAACGTCTGGTCAACGCTGATAAGATCTATTATCCAACAGCCTTCTATGCTGATTTGTTCAACACCATGGGAAAACCCACCTTCCCCAGTTTCCACACCTACAAATTTGCCCAGGATAAGATTAGACAAACCGCGATGTTTAACCTCCTGAATATCCCCCACCCGAGAACACGGGTATTTTACGGTCCCAAACAAAAAGCGGCAATTACGGATCATTTTTCCTTTCCCTTTGTGGCCAAAATTCCCAGGGGGTCAGCCAAGGGGGAAGGTGTTTTCCTGATCCGGGGCCAGGAGGACTTAAACACTTACCTGGCACTTGGGGGGCCGGCCTACATCCAGGAATATCTGCCCATCGACCGGGATATGCGCATCATCGTCATCGGAGATAAAATCCGCCTGGCCTTCTGGCGCATCGCATCCGGAAAAGCGTTTCAGACCAACCTTTCCCAGGGCGCAGACATCTCATTTGATCCCCTGCCGGAACGGGTCCTTGACCTGGCATTGTCCACCGCCCGCCGATGCGGCTGGAACGATGTGGGCCTGGACATCGCCCGGTCCGGAAACAAGTATTACGTACTGGAAGGCAATATGAAGTACGGTACCAAGGGGTTCACAAAAGCAGGGATAGATTACAAAGGACTTCTGGCGGACCTAATCGCAAACGGGGAAATATGAGCACATCAATCACCTCATACCTTCTTGGGGCCAAGACAGCCATCAGGGATAAATCCATTGATGAACTGGTCATGGGCAACGAGGCCGCAGACCTTGATTCCATGGTTTCTGCCATCGTTCTTGCATACTTGCGATCCAAGGCAAGCCCCGGAAAAAACATCGTTCCTCTCATGCCCATCGTGAAAGAGGATTTCAAGCTGCGTACCGAAGCGATATATGTATTTGAGACCGCGGGAATTAATCCGGACCATCTGATATTTTTAGATGAAATGCCACAGGCCTTCATGGACCGTGTCAGCGCCCTGGCCCTGGTGGACCACAATAAACTGGCAGGCGCCTTTGAAGCCCATGCAGACAAAGTTCAGGTCATCGTGGACCACCACAAGGAAGAAAACCTCTACCCGGATACCGAAACCCGGATCATCGAACCTGTGGGTTCAACAGCCACGCTGGTGGGGGAAATTCTAATAAGGGATTTCCAAGCGCTCATTGACCCGTCCCTTGCCATGCTTCTTACGGGCACCATTCTTCTGGACACTGTTAACCTGTCCCCTGAAGCCGGCCGGGTGACGGAAAAGGACATCCGGATCGTATCTGCCCTGAAAAATGAATGCACCCTGGACCAGGACCCGTATTTCAGGGCGGTTAAAAAAGCCAAGTTCGATACGGCCGGCCTTACGACCACTGATCTTCTGCGAAAAGACTACAAGGAATTTAAATTCAACGATATCAGGTGCGGCATTGCCTCAGTCCCGCTGTCAGCGGAAACATGGACTAAAAAAGACAATGCGCTTTTCATCGGAATTGAGACCTATGCACGCCGCCGGAATCTGGATGTGCTTTTGTCCATGAATGCATACACAAATCCGGATTTCAGCAGGGATCTTGCCGTGTATTGCACCAATGAAGAGACTCACCATAAGCTGATCTCTTTTCTCCGGGAAAATGGACTGGAACTGGCCCCCTTTGTATTTAAGAATCAAAAGCCCTGCCGGGAAGGCAAGATCGCCATTTATTCCCAGGGCAATCTGAGTATATCAAGAAAAAAGCTATCCCCCATACTGGATGAGCATTTCACCTGATAAGCCTTTGACAGGGCTGCTCTTGATTCCGGTGGCTTACCGCTGGCCGGATCTTACTGTGGCACAGATCTCTCCGGTTTTCACTTTGTCCCAATAAACGGCCAGTTCCGCCTTGACCAGCGGTGCCAGCAGAAACAATCCGAACACATTGGGAACACAGATCAAAAAGACCAGTGCGTCCGAAATATCCATCAGGCTGCCCAGCTGGATGGACGCCCCCAGGGCAAAGCAGAGGCAGAAAATCCCGTTATAAATGAGTTTCCCCGCTTTATCGTCACCGAACAGGTAGGTCCAGCCGTTCAGCCCGTAATAGGACCAGGCCAGCGCAGTGGACAGGGCAAACAGCATGCCCGCAGCGGAAAGAAGATATTTTGCAAAGGGGAAGTGGGCTGTAAAGGCGGCTGATGAAGCAGCCATACCCGTCAGTTGACGCCCCATGAGATCCTCTGAAAACAAGGGATCCGCCACCATACTGGTGGTGATGACCAGGGCGGTGATGGCCAGTACAATCAGGGTATCAAGGGTGGGCTCCAGGATCGCCACAAACCCCTCGGTTACAGGTTCCTTTGTCTGAACAGCGGAATGGGCAATGGCTGCAGAACCAAGACCCGCCTCGTTGGAGAAAACCGCCCGCTGGAATCCGATCACAATGGCACCCAGCATCCCTCCGCCAAGCGCCTTTCCGTTAAAAGCACTTTCAACGATCAGGGCAATGGCCGCCGGGATGTATTTACCGTTGATGACAATGATCACCAGCGCCGTGACAATATAAAGCAATGCCATAAAGGGCACCAGTTTTGAAGCCACTTTGGCAATGCTTTTAATACCGCCAATAATCACTGCAAATACCACCAGGGCGAACAGGAGCCCGAAGAGCCATCCCTTGTCCGCAAAAAAGGAGGCATCTCCCCCCGTAACCACAAGGAACTGGCTGTATGCCTGGTTGGACTGGAACATATTCCCGATC
>JAKSBB010001268.1 GCA_022361315.1 Desulfobacterales bacterium | reverse complement strand
TCATACTCATTTTCAAATTTGTAGATGTCAAAACCGGCTGAGATGGGGCGGTCAAACATCCAGGGCTCGGTGAAACCGATTTTGAACAATCCGTTCTCTCCGGAAAGTCTGGCAGTGAACTTAAGGTTCTGGCCGTTTCCGAATAGGTTGCGCTCTTCAACGGAAAACATGCCGAAGGGGCCGTCATCACTACTGAATCCGCCACCAAAGGCAAAGTTGCCGGTGGATTTTTCCGTGACCTTAACTTCAACATCACGGAGGTTGGGTTTGTCGGTTTTTACAGGCTGGATATCAACACTTTCGAAGTAATCCTTGAACGCCAGGTTTCTGTAGCTTCGCTGCAGACCCTTCATGGAGTAGCGGCCCTGTTCGTCAATGGCCATTTCCCGCCGGATGATTTTGTCCTTGGTTTTTGAGTTGCCTGAGATAATAATCCGGTTAAAGAAAACCAGTTCACCTTTTTGGATGTTGAAAATGATATCAACCGTTTTGGTGTCATTGTTTTGATTGGCCAAGGGACTGACGTTAACATTGGCATATCCGTCATTGGAGTAAATATCGCTGAGGGTAATCATATCTTTCCGGATAAGCTCCCTGTTATATAACTCCGACTCCTCGCACTTTAGCAAGGCAAGCATATCCGCTTCCGTGGTAAGGATATCGCCTTTGATCTCCACTTTCCCTGTTTTATACTGATCTCCCTCTTCAATCTTGAAACTGATGGTGATACTTTCTTTACCCAAGTCGATTTCAGCATTCGATACCTTGACGTTAATGAAACCGTTATTTTTATAAAGCGACTCGATTCTGATGACGTCATTGTCCAGTTCTGTTTCATCAAGATTGCCGGATAGGGTAAGAAATGACCAGAACCCCTTTTCCTGAGTCTCCATCACATCTTTTATATCGCCATCTGAAAAATGATCGTTACCTTCGAATACAATTGATTCGATTTTGATCTTTTTCCCTTCGTTTATGGTGAAAACGATGTCGGCTTGGTCGTTTTTCAGGGATTTGATTTCATAACTAATCAGGCAATTGTGGTAGTTCTTTTCATAATAGAGCCGTTTGATCCTTTCAACATCACTGTTGATTTTATAAACGTTGAGAATAGAGCCGGTGGAGGTGCTCACCACTTCGGCTAATTCCTCGTCCTCGTATACACTGTTATCCGAAAATCTTATGTTTCTTACGCTGGGTTTTTCTGCCACCTCGAATACAACGTCAACCCCCCGGTCGAGGATCTCCTTTTTGACGACAACATTGTCAAAATATCCCATCTTATAGATAAGACGTAGATCTTTGGTCAGGCTTTCCGGATCCAGCAGTTCTCCGGTCTGGGTCTGAATGACCCGGGAGATGGCATCCGACTCAATTCGTTTATTTCCAGATAT
>JAKSBB010000750.1 GCA_022361315.1 Desulfobacterales bacterium | reverse complement strand
GCATTGAACCCGCAATAGGTGCAGTGGTTGGCACAATAATCCGAAATGTAAATAGGGGCGTACAGGCCGATGGTACGGCCAAAGTACTGCAGGGTCAGTTGACGGGCCATCTGCGCCATGGGCTCCAGATAATCTTCTGCCGCCGGAGACAACAGGTTGAGCAGGTCATGGACGTCCAGACGATTGATATCCCCGGCTCTGGACAGGCTTGCTTCCACATCTCCAGGGGTTACGCTTCCAAAGTATCCCGGAAAGTCGAACGCCCTGTATTGATTTGCCAGCTCTAAGAACGACATCATGCCCCCCTCAGAAACCCGGTGAGGGGAGAGGAGGCTTCGGCTGTGGCTTTCTGCCCGGCCATACCGGCCTTGTAAGCCATGCGTCCGGCCTCCACAGCCATGGCAAAGGCCTGCCCAGCCATGGCCGGATTTTTGGCCGTGGCAATGGCCGTATTCACCAGAACGGCATCTGCCCCCATTTCCATGGCCTCTGCGGCCTGGGAAGGCCTGCCGATACCAGCATCCACGATCACGGGAAGACGGCTGAAATCAATTATCCGCTGAATCATTTCCCGCATTTCCAGCCCCCGGTTTGAACCGATGGGAGAACCCAGCGGCATCACGGCAGCAGCCCCGGCGTCGTGAAGCTGGCGGGTCACGGTGATATCCGGCATCATATAGGGAAGGACAGCAAACCCTTCTTTGGCAAGGATCTCCGTTGCCTTCAGGGTTTCATTGTTGTCCGGCAGCAGGAACTGCATATCCGTGATCACTTCAATTTTGATGAACTCGCCGCAACCTGCTTCCCTGGCGATCCTGGCGATCCGAACGGCTTCATCGGCTGTCCTGGCACCGGACGTGTTTGGCAGCAGAGTAACGGTATCCGGGATCTGGGCCAGGATATTGTCCTGATCCGGGGCATCCGGATCCACCCGCCGCAGGGCAACAGTGATCATCTCGGATCCGCTGGCCTCAAGCATGGGGGCGATTAATGATTTTGACGCGAATTTCCCTGTGCCTGTGAGCAGGCGGCTGGTAAAGGTTTTTGGCCCGAGAACCAATGTGTCGTCTGTGATTTTGTCCTTACACGAATCCATAGATCATCCGCCTCCCACGAAGTTGAGCAGTTCAATGGTGTCCCCTTCACGGACAGGGGTGTCGGCCCAGTCATCCTGTTGGATGACCCGGCGGTTGTGTTCGATGACCAGGGTTGAGGGATTCAGCTTCCTGGTATCCACCAGGGCGGCAAGATCGGTGCAGTCCGTGACAAAGGCGGCACCGTTGAGCGTAATTTTCATAACACCTCCGGTAACTTAAAGTGGTAAAATCACCGGGAGTACATATACGGGGAATACTTGAGGAGAGATCAATCAAAGGCTTGGTACAAGTTTTTGCGCAAGCTTTCACACTTTCCCTACGCCGGTACTAACCGTATCAGGTTCCAAGGGTTGAAGGTTTCCCTTCTCTCAGCTGGACAGCACCCCCAGTGGATAGCCATGGACCATAACTCATCTAAATATGCAAGTCAAACTGAAATATCAGATATCAGAACCTGATCCACCATCAAACCACCACCTGCTGCGTTGGCTGCGGTCGCTCCTCGCTGCGGAGTATGTTTTATACACCTCACTCGTCACTCCTTGCCGCCTTGCATCTGGTGCCTTGCTGGTGATCAGGTGTTGGATCTATTTATTTGGATTTAGGTC
>JAKSBB010000571.1 GCA_022361315.1 Desulfobacterales bacterium | reverse complement strand
CCGGTTCCTTGCGGCCCAGGCCAGAACACTCCAGATCTGGCAGGCCCGTTCTGCTTTTGTCATATTGCCCTCCTTTTTTCAATAGACACCACACAATCGGTGGCAGGAAATAGAATGAATTGGACATCTTCGGATGTGGATAGAAGATAATTATTCATACGCTTTTTCAGCAAAAGATACAAACCCCTTGCTTTTTTAAATCAGCCCCGGTATACGTTTCTACTCATAGAAACAAACCAAATTCAATATTCCCCAGATAAAGGAGACACCCAATGGCGAAGAGAATTAACCCGATACTATTGGCACTGGTCATGATCCTGACCACAGCCACCGTTTATGCATCCGAACCGGTGAAAATTGGCATGATCACCACCCTGTCCACCAAAGCCGGTTACCTTGGCGAAGATATCCGTGACGGTTTCAAACTGGCCATCGCACAGGAAGACGGTAAATTAGGCGGCATCCCTGTTGACCTCATGGTGGAGGATGACGGCCGGAAACCGGAGAAGGGAAAACAGATCGCCGAAAGATATATAAAAAAGGACAAGGCCAAAATCCTCACCGGCATCGTATTCTCCAATGTGGCCATGGCCGTGGTTCCCAAAGTGGTTCGCCAGGATGTGGTCTATCTGAGTGCCAATGCCGCCCCCTCAAAGCTGGCCGGTAAGGGCTGCAGCCCCAACTACTTCTCCGTCTCCTACCAGAACGACAACCTGGACGAGGTGGTGGGGCAGTACGTGACGGAAGCCGGGCATAAAAGCGTGTATCTCCTGGCCCCCAACTATCCGGCGGGCAAGGATCACCTGGCAGGGTTTAAACGCTACTACCAGGGTGAGATCATCGGGGAAGTCTACACCAAACTCGGCCAGGCGGACTATGCGGCTGAAATCGCAGCATTGCGGGCGGCCAAACCCTCTGCCGTATTCTTCTTTCTGCCCGGCGGCATGGGTATCAACTTCCTGAAACAGTATTCCCAGTCCGGTCTGTCCGATCAGATCCCGGTGTACGGTCCTGCATTTTCCTTTGACGAACGTATCCTGAAGGCTGTCGGCCCCGCAGCCCTGGGTGTGAAAAACGGTTCCCAGTGGACCCACGATCTGGACAATCCGGCCAACGCCCAGTTTGTGGCGGCATATAAAAAGGCCTATGGCCGCATGCCCACCCTCTATGCCTCCCAGGGGTACGACACGGCCCGCCTCATCGGCAGTGCCCTTAAAGCTGTGGGTGGAAAACTTGATGATATGAAAGCATTCAAAGCCGCCCTCAAGGAAGCCAATTTTGATTCCGTCCGGGGGAACTTCAGCTTCGGTGCCAATCAGCATCCGGTGCAGGACCTTTACATCCGGGAAGTCATTAAAACCGATGCCGGCTTCACCAACAAAACCGTCAGAAAGGTATTCTCCAGCCACGTAGATGCCTATCTTAAAGACTGTAAAATGTAAGTAGCGCCTTTCAGGGGGCCGGCGGGTACACTTTCTGCCGGCCCCTGCGCGTCTTGTCTATGCTATTATTTGCGGAACAGCTTCTCAACGGCCTCCAGCTGGGTATCACCCTCTTTCTGATGTCCGCAGGCCTCACCCTGGTCTTCGGGATCATGCAGGTGATCAACCTGGCCCATGGCTCCTTTTACATGATCGGCGCCTATGTGGCTGCCTCGGTGGCCGCCCATACCGGATCTTTTGCCTTAGGGCTCCTGGCAGCCCTGCCGGCGGCCGCCGCCGTTGGCATGGCCGTGGAGTTCACCATCTTCCGCCGCCTCTACCACCGGGAACATCTGGACCAGGTACTGGCCACCTTCGGCCTGATCATGTT
>JAKSBB010001103.1 GCA_022361315.1 Desulfobacterales bacterium | reverse complement strand
TCCCTGGAATCGGTGGTGGCCCACCCCAGCAGCACAAGAAAATTCACAAAGGCCCAGGGCAGAAATCCCTGAGCCCTGTAGTAGTGGATGGCCACCATCTCCCCGTGCCGCCGTTTGGAAATCTTTGCCTTTTTCGGATCCAGGGTAAGGGACATGTGGGCAAAGACCGGCAGCGGCGCCCCCAGTGCCTGGTAAAGCAGAATCTGCTTCGGGGTATTGGCCAGGCCGTCCTGTCCCCGGATGATGTGGGTTACCCGGTCACGGATATCATCCACTGCATTGGACAGGATATACAGGGGATTGCCGTTGGACCGGACAATAATAAAATCCTCCAGGTCTTCGAATTGCTTTTCCACCCGGCCGTACACCGCATCCTCAAACACCAGGCTGCCGCCGTCCCGGGGGACTTTCAGCCGGATGGTGAACGGCTGGCCCTCAGTCTCTTTTGTCGCCACCTGCTCAGGTGTCAGCTTCCGGCAGGTACCGTCATAGAGATAGGTCTGTTTGGCCGCCACGGCTGCTTCCCGTTTCCGGTCCAGGTCTTCCCTGGTGCAGAAGCATTTGTAGGCATGGCCGGAGGCCACCAGCTTTTCCGCCGCCGCCTGATGATCCTTGATATACGCGCTCTGGAAGTTGGGGCCTTCGTCCCAATTCAATCCCAACCATTTCAGTCCGTCCACAATGCCCTGGATAGACTCTTTGGTGGACCGCTCCGCATCCGTATCTTCAATCCTCAGAATAAATTTTCCTTTGGTTTGTCTGGCATAGAGCCAGTTGAAGATAGCGGTCCGGGCACCTCCGATATGAAGATATCCAGTGGGACTGGGGGCAAATCTGACAACAACCTGGTTTTCCATGAATTCTCCTCCCTGGTGGAACCCGGTGCAGCGCCGGGCAGGAATACATATGGGAGGCACCATACCCCAAAGGCGGCTTTTAAATCAAGGCTGTCGCCTGGGATGTCCTCTGGCCGGAGCTTTAAACGGTTTGACGTTTACCCGGCAGCAGACGCTGCTGCCAAAAAGGCGTTCATGCCATGCGCCGGTGCGTTCATGTTAATTGCAGACAGAGATGTCGGGGTGTCCCTGCGTATGGGATTTGCGTGCCGCAGGTTAAAGAAGGCATCTGCCGACGGGCAGTTGTTTGGTGTGTTGATGAGCAGCACATCATAGCCCTGTTCTTCCATTTGGCGGTATGCGTAGTTGAATAATGTTTTACCATATCCCCGGTTGCGACGATCGGACAGGACAAAGATCTGGTGGATTTTGGCGCATCGGGTGTCCGGTGTAAATTCTCCGGGGGGGCTAACGGGGCTGTAATGAATGAAGCCCACCATGATTCCGTTTTCTTCAATCTTGAACGCCCGGGCGTTTCGTGCCGCGCCGGTGGCGAAGAATTCTTTCCATATGCTTTCGCAGTGTTCGGCAGCACGATCTGCAAGCAGGGGAATGCCCGTGTGAAACAGGGCGTTCCGGTGAAATTTTACGACGGTGACGGCGTCTTTTGCGGTGATCGGCCTCATCTTTTTCCAGGCCGGGGTTGGACGACGAATTGTAGAAGAAGCAGACATGGAACCATCCTTATTTTATTGCATTAACCGTTTTGAGTTTTCTCTTTTTAGCCCTTATTTAATAGGAAAATCCAATTTTACTTTTGGATGGAATCATGCAAAAAATGCATGAAACAAATAAACGGTCATGTGAAGGTAAGGAGAACCTATGGAGCTGAACTGGATCGAAGATTTTTTAACCCTGTGTCAGGAGCAGAATTTTACACGGGCCGCAGATATGCGAGGCATCACGCAACCCGCCTTCTCCCGTCGCTTTCAGCGGCTGGAAGAGTGGCTTGGTGTGACCCTGATCCAGCGTGGCGTAAGACCTATGGCGCTGACGAAGGAAGGGGAGACCTTTCGTGTGCGCGCCGTTCGGCTGCGTGAGGATATGCTGGATGCCCGCCGCGCCGTGCAGAGCCTCGCCAGTCATTACGACACCCCCTGCCGCCTCTATACCACCAATACGCTGGCGGTGGGCTTCTACCCCCGTTGGGTAAAAAATGCGGTACCGGCAAACAGATCCCTGGTAGTGGCATCCATTACCGCCTGCCTGGAGGCGTTACGTGCCGGGCGGGCGGATATGGCATTGATTCCGCGTTTTTCCGGAGAGCCGACGCCGGGTGATCTGTCCGCTGAGACCGTGGGGCAGGAAAAGCTCGCACTGGTAGCCCTGCCGGATGTGGCAAAACAGGTGGGGATCAAAAATTCTAAATTGGAAGGGCCGGTCCTGATGTATACGCCCCGCACCGGCTATGGGACGGAGATCTCCGGCATGATGGCCTCTATCGGTGTTTCCCTGGCGCAGGCGCCGATGTGCGAAAGTGCTTCGGCAGAAGCGCTGGCCGCTCAGGTTCAGGAAGGGATGGGGGCGGCATGGATTCCCCAGAGCCTTGTGGGGGATGACTGGGTGGAATGTGAGGTGCCTGACGCACTGATCAGCCGGAGTGATATCGTTCTGCTTCGTCGTTAAACCGCCGTTGTTGAGTGTGCATCCCTGATATCAATAATCGGTTTAGTTCAATACCGGATAAAATAGGCAATTTGAAAGACAGCCTTGGAAGGGGTGCGAGAGATTGACATTGTATAAAGTTGGTATATACTTTGTGGTATAGCTCAATTATTAGGGGAAGTAGATATGGATACAGCGAAATTATTTATAAATGGTCGCAGTCAGGCATTAAGACTGCCGAAGGCGTATCGTTTCGAAGGTAAAGAGGTGTTCATCAAGAGGGTTTCCCAAGGGGTCCTGCTGATACCAAAAGATAATTCTGCATGGGATGAATGGGAACGAAATCTGAGTAAGTACGACAAACCGTTCATGACCGATCGCAAACAACCCGACACCCAGCAGGAAAGAGTGGGGCTGGATGAAATATTTGATTGATACGAATATTTGTATTTACATCATGAATGAAAGGCCTCCGGAAGTCATTCAGAGGTTTGCGAAACAAAAAATCGGTGACATTGGTATTTCAAGTATCACCGTCTCTGAATTACAATATGGCGTGTCTAAAAGTCGATTCAAAAAGGAAAATTTAAAACGCCTGGAAGAGTTCCTCACCCCCTTTCAAATTCTTTCTTACGATGAAGATGCCTCAAAACATTATGGTGAAATTCGTTCTGACCTTGAGGCTAAGGGGCTTACCATAGGTCCGCTTGACTTATTAATTGCCGCACATGCGTTGAGTGAGAAGCTGGTACTGGTCACAAACAACGCAAAAGAATTCAATCGAATCCAATCACTGGAAATAGAGAACTGGGCAAATTAGCTTGCCTGCCTCATCCCGGTCGCAATAAAGAAACGGTTTATGATATGGTCTCCTATAGGTGATGCTCGAGTAAATTGGAAATAAGGGATAAGTAAAAATTGGGATCTGTCTTTGCCCAGGACATTCTTGCCGTAGATTTTGAGACCCTTCCGGACGGAACGATATTCCATATCGGTGCGGTAGTGGGAAAGCAGTCCCTGGACCTGAACGATATTAAAGATATCAAGGCGGCTCTGAATGAACTGGACGCATTCGCAAAAGGGGCATCCGTTCTCCTGGGACATAACATCATCCGCCATGATATCCCGGC
>JAKSBB010001108.1 GCA_022361315.1 Desulfobacterales bacterium | reverse complement strand
GCCCTGATGGCCATCGCCCGGAAAATTATCATCCTGGATTTCACCCAGATATCCTCGGATTACGTCTGGGCCATGGCCGGGGTGGTGTTTGCCATGAGTATCGGTTACTTTCTTGTGCTCAGCACACCCTTCAGCCCTAAACGAAAAATATTTCACATGGATTCGGGGAATCCAGACAAAGGATAAAAAGATCGTAAGCTAAAGCTAGGCAGACTCTGTGAGTACATAGATCTTACTTGTCAGACCAAACCCCTCAAGAAATTTACTAATGGTGGTAAAGGTTGTGGTCTCCGGTGCCCCCGGATGATCCGATGTGGAAACATCTTTGACAAACAATGATCCAAGGGCCAGTTTAATGGGATTCACATTTACAGGCTGAGCTTTAAAATAGGCTTTCTGGTTGGCTTTAATCTGCTGTATATCCGTTGAGTTATAAATTGCTGAAAACAAGACGTCCAGCAAATGCTCGGTACAATTCTGCAGATCCAGCGTATAGGGATTGGCAATTACGGAATAATTCGGGTTGTGAAAATCCTTATAGGCACCGGAAGTGATAACCTCTAAAAGCCTTCGCTGCAGATCCGGTGCCGGGATAATCACGCCGGCCTCCAGCACCTGAACCCCGGCAAAGAAATCCACGGGGTAGTCCTGAACCAGATGACTGACATCAGGCTGGCCGAATTTCTGGTAAAGGTTGTATACGGCATATCCCGGCACTTCCCGACCGTCTGACGTCGTAATTTTTGAGTAAACAGCCAACGCTGTGTGGGTAAAATTAACACCTTCGGGCAGATGCTTTCGGGGGCGTCCCACCCGGGAAATAATAGCAACTCTGGCGCCATTTTGAGCCAGGGATTTCTCCACCCGTTTAGAGAAACGGATGATGGTGTCGGCATCGTAATATGCTTCCCCTTCTGCCTGACTCGACCCGGCTTGTAACGATGAGACCATCAACAAGGAAAAAAACAATGCCAGAATTAGCAAACGGAAGTGAGTCATAAGCGCTCCTTGGATCAAGATAGATATCAGAAATTAATGCTCGGTGGTGTTGCGCTGAATGGCCTGATCCGGGGGAGGCCCCACTGTGATGGTTTCCTCTGTGATGGGCAGGGGTTCTCCGATGGGCGCGCTGGCCGCATCCCTGAGGTCTTCTCCAATCTGAGCAGATGCAGCACCGGCAACACCACTGGCCGCAAACGGTACGGACGCAGCCCCGGAAACCGCCTGGCCACTGGCGGCAATGGCATGGGCGGCGCTGCCGCTGGCATGACTGGCAGCCTGAGACCCATGGGTGACGGCTCTGTCAGCATGGGTGTCTTCTGACATTGCTGGGCTTCCCATCGTTAACATGGCGGTCATTAGACTTACGATACAAAATAACTTTTTCATTTTCGCTCCTTTCGTTTCACACGACACTAACCATCCTTGCCATCTGATGTCAATCAGGGAACCCCTGATATTCTGTTAAAAAATGTACGCCTATGTCACTTTGACCCAACTTGCGTGGAAAAATGACCCGAATCAGAAAAAGAGGCCGCCCTCTCCAAAACGTCGAATTCGCTGTAACCTCTATAGAACGCCGTCTTTAACACAAGAATCACCCATGGCACACATATTGATTCTTATCCCGGCAACGTCCTTGCGCCTATTCGACATTCCTGACACCTGTGGACGCGCAGCATACCTTTGCGGCTCAGCCCGGAAAGGCGGCAACGCCTTTTCCGTATAACACCAAGGATATTGAAAGGAAGACGTAAATGAAACAATTCAAACTGACATCCCTCATCTGCTTCGTATCTCTTATGATTTTATCGGCACCGGTCCTGGCCGGCCAGTTTTCGATCATGACCGAAGAATACCCGCCCTTCAACTATACGGAGAACGGCAAACTGACCGGGTTGTCATCAGAGGTGATGACCGAACTGCTCAACCGTCTGGGCCATGAAAATAATATCAAGGTCCTGCCCTGGGCAAGGGCTTACAATCTGACCCAGACCAAAGAGGGGATGATTCTTTTTTCCACCACACGGACGGAACAGCGGGAATCCCTGTTCAAATGGGTGGGCCCCCTTGCCACAAACAAGTGGGTATTTTTTGCAAAACAGGGAAGCGATCTGAAAATCAACAGTCTTGACGACGCCAGAAAGGTCAAAAAGATCGGGACTTACAAGGACGACGCCGCAGAGCTATTCCTCAACGAACAGGGATTTTCCAATACGGAAAGTGTGATTGACGATATGTCCAATGTGAAAAAACTGGTGGCCGGCCGTATCAACCTCTGGATTGTGGGTGAGCTTCAGGGGGTCTACAAGGCGAAGATGGCCACAGGCAGTGCCGCCGGCCTTAAAAAAGTATTTGACGTTAAATCCACCCAGCTTTATATCGCCTTCAGTAAATCCACCCCCGATGCTGTGATAGAAAAATGGCAGGCAGAACTGGACAAATTGAAGGCGGACGGCACCTACAACAGGATTCTTAAAAAGTATATGTAATCCAAACAGCCGCTAATTACCCATTTTTAAGCGGCTGAACGGCATCATACCTGCCCGGAAAGGCTGAGTTCCGGGCAGATATTCTTGCCCCGGTTACAATGCAATGATATGATGCGCCCTTCACAGATCCGGGCACAGCACACCCGGCAATAGACCCATAACAACGAAGGACCGTTTCATGCCCCCTGTCATCGCCATTGTGGCCCATACCGATTTGAACCGTTTTAACATGCCGGCAGTCAGCCTTCCCAATGCCTATACCTGGGCCATTGAGCAGGCCGGCGGTGTTCCCTACATCCTCCCCTTTACCGAAGACAAGGATATAATCCCGCAGATGACGGCCTTTGCCCAAGGCTTTGTATTCCCCGGCGGGTTTGATCTGGACCCTGCATATTTCAACGAATCCCCCCTGCCGGAACTGGGACGGGTGGACCCGGAACTGGATGTGTATCAACTGGCGCTACTTGATGTGGCCATGCAGATGGGAAAGCCGATTCTGGGTATCTGCCGCGGTGCACAGGTGATCAATGTGGCCTTAGGCGGTACCTTGTTCCAGGATATCGGCGCCCAGTTCGAGACACAGGTGCTGGACCACATGCAGAAAGAAATCCATACGGGTACGGACCACCCTGTGGACATTGAAACGGATTCGAAACTCTACAAAAAGTTCGGCCCCAGAATCATGGTGAATTCAAGACACCACCAGGCCGTAAATGCACCGGGGGAAGATCTCAGAATTACGGCCTTTTCGCCGGACGGCGTGGTTGAGGCCTTAGAACATAAGCGGCTGCCCATAGATCTGATCCAATGGCATCCGGAATTGATGATGCTGGGCAGTGGGACCATGGCACCGCTGTTTGATGCATTCATTGAGTCCTGCGGATAAACCGCGATTTCAGAATACCCCAGACGGTAGGTGTCTGATTTTTATCCGGACAGTTTCATCCGGAGCTTGGGGCCGGGAAACAGCATATCTGCCAGCCACCCGGTTTCCATGAGCGGCCAGATGTCATTTCCCGCCCAATGAAACACCGCATCGGCCATCCCCTTGCCTGAGCGGTCAAAGGTCATCACGTCCAGAGGCGACATTTGGGAAAGGCCGTCAAAGGATTGCTCAGGTGTCTGCGCCGATGATGCCGGTTTCGGCGCACGGTCCAGAAGAAAGAAAAGGGCCACGGATTTGGCTGCCAGGCCATCCATATGGGTGCGCATAAAGGTAAACGCCGCTTCGGTGGCACCGGTGCGGTCAGGTGCAATCCCGATGAAGATCCCGTCATAGCGGCTCAGGTCCTTTACCGGACCTTGCGCTTCTGCATCCGGGATTTTGTATATGGTTGATCTGGCCTCTTTTCTGCCGAACCCAAATGCCATTTGTTTGGCTGCCCGGGATAATTCCAGACTTCCACCACTGCAGGCGATCAGAATCCGCCGCGACGGCTCACTTTTTTTCTGACCGGAGCAAGCGTCCCCTGTCATGCCCTGGGCTGAAAGAAACATGGGGATAATGCCAGAACCAACCATCGTATCTACGCCCCCTTTCCTTTGGTTTCGAACCCGTTGCGTTCCTTATGGTTCCGGCGGTTACTTCTCCGGGCCCGGCCCTTATGAAGTAACCACCCGTATCTCTAACGCTCACGTCGGAACGGTAATGTAAATGAACTACCCAATAAATGTAAAATTCTGTTTATCGTCTTGTAAAACTTTGTAAATCAATAGTATTAAGGGAAATCGAAAGGAAAACGGCCATGACACAAACACTTTTGATCATAGATGATGATGTAAAACTCATCGAATTATTGTCCGAGTATTTCCAGGAAAACGGGTTTGCAGTACTCTCTCTCCTGGAAGGGACCCATGCCGATAAAACCATCCGGGAAAAGGCGCCGGATCTGATCATTCTGGACATTATGCTCCCGGGCAAGGACGGGCTGGATGTGCTGAAAGACATTCGCGCCGCCTTTTCCACCCCGGTCATCATGCTCACGGCCCGGGGGGATGATACGGACCGGATTGTCGGTCTTGAACTGGGGGCGGATGATTACCTGCCCAAACCGTTCAATCCCAGGGAACTCCTGGCCAGGATCAGGGCCATACTCAGACGCCAGGGCGGTACAGGTCCCACCCGGGAAGATACCTATATCCGGTCCGGAGACATGGTGCTGAACCGTGCGGCCCGTGAATTGAAAATCGGGGACCGTTCCGTTGAGTTATCCACCACGGAGTTCAATATCCTTGAGGTGATGATGAAAAGCCCCAATACCGTTCTCAGCCGTGACCAGATCATGAATCTTGCCCAGGGCAAGGATTTCATGGCATTTGACAGAAGTGTGGATATCCATATTTCCAAACTCCGGGCCAAGATTGAAAAGGATCCCTCCTCTCCCACCCGGATCAAAACCGTATGGGGAACCGGGTACATGTTTGTGGATTCGGAATGAAAATCCGGCGACTTTACATCAAAATTCTTCTGTCCTTCCTGGTGCTTCTGGTCATTACCATATCCCTGATCGTCACCCTGTTTATCTTTACGGCCGGCCGGTCCTACAAGGCCCAGCTGGATCAGCAGACCTTTTCAAAACTCCAGATTTTCCAGGCCCTGGTCCAGGAAACGGCCGACCTTTCCCCCGGGAAAAAAGTGGCAGACAATCCGGATCTGCTCAAGTTGCTGACCACATTTTCTTCTCTGTTTGATGTGAAGATATGGATTTCAGATCCCGGGGAAACCATATTGTTTAAAACCTTTGAGGGGCCTGCTAATGTACCCCATTCCGGGGTTCAACGCCAGGTGCATCACGACAACGGCATCACCCTGTACCACTTTGTGCTCAAATGGATAAAATACTATGCGACCATTCCCATTACAGCCGGTGGGGAAGGTCTGCGTCTCCATCTGTACTACGACACCCGGGATGCGGATCACGCAGAGGGCCTGTTTTTTATGGGCATCATCGTGATCGGCGGTGTGGTGGCCCTGCTGGTGATCCCCATGGCCTCTTTCATCACCCGGCGGATCAACCGCCTCAACCGGTCTGCCGTTGAATTTGCCGGTGGCAACCTGTCCGTACGGACGGATATCCCGGGACACGACGAGATCGCCAAGTTAGGGGGGTCCTTTAACCTCATGGCGGACCGTCTGGAAAAACTGGTTCAGAACGCCAAGGAACTCACTGCCAACGTGTCCCACGAACTGCGCTCCCCCCTGGCCCGGCTGCGGCTGTCCAAGGAGTTGATTCTTGACAAGCTGGACCAGAAGGATTCCGAGAAAGCCATCCGGCGTTATACCGACAGCATGGAAGACGATATCCAGCATCTGGACACCCTGGTGGATCACATGCTCACCCTTTCCAAAATGGACTATCAGGAATCGGCACTGACCCTTGAGAAATTCAGTTTTACCGCCTTTGTGGAAAAGGAACTTCGGGCCTATCAGTCCGTATTCCGGCAGAACGGCTTGAATATCGACCTGGATCTGGACGGGGACGTACGGGTATATCAGGATAAAACCCTGCTGAAATCCGTGCTGGACAATCTGCTGGACAATGCGGTGAAATATACGGCATCCGGGGAGACCATTACCATACGGGCCCGATCAAACGCAAAGAAAGGGCTTTTATTTTCCGTTTCAAACCCCTGCGCCCCCTTTTCTTCAAAAGACTTAAGCATGCTGTTCAAGCCTTTCTTCAGAAGGCCCGGCCAGACCGCCCCGGGTACCGGTCTCGGCCTGACCATCACCCGGAAACTGGTACGCCGGTGCCAGGGAAGCATCACGGCCACCAATACCTCATCCGGGCTGACCTTCAGAGTCACGCTGCCCTGATCCCGGACTACCGCTCTTTTGCCCCGGACTCACTCCGGCCGAGCAGGCTGTGAAGCGCCTGGACATAGGCCTTGTTCAGGCAGGGTTTGGAAAGATGGTCTATCCACGGATCTTCCGCCTTCAGGGTTTTAATGGACTCAAGAAACTCAATGTTGCCGGAGATGAAAAGCACGGGTATCCGTGTATCTGTTTCCCTGATCCTGTGATAAACGTCAATTCCGGTCATTTCACCCGGCAGCACGTAATCCAGGCTGACCAAGTCATACTGCCCGGTCCGGAACATTTCCACGGCCCTTTCCCCGTTGTCCACCACATCAACCTCGTGGAGACAGGGATCGGCCGTCAAAACCCTGGATTGAATATCTGAAATCGCGACCTCATCTTCCACCAGCAGGATCCGCCGGCCCGGCCCGATGCCGTGACTGAGCACCTCTTCCTTTTCCTCCGGGGTCAATTCCATATCCACCACCGGCAGTTCAATGATGAACCGGGTGCCCTGCCCCTGGGTGCTCTGAACATGGATCTCTCCCTTATGCTGCTCCAGATATTTCTTCACATTGGCCATACCGTAACCGGTGCCCCGGGTATCCGGCAGGTATTGTCCGTCCACATCACGGCTTCCCTTGAGGGTGAACGACGGCTCGTATATCCGGTTCAGGCTCGATTCCGGGATACCGCACCCGTTATCCCGGATCTCAAAGGCAATGGTGTCCGGCTTGCCAAAGGTGCGGATAAAAATTTCAGGATCCTGAGTTTTGCCCAGGGCATGAACCGAATTCTGTATCATGTTCACCAGCATGTGTTCGATCATGCCCGGGTCCGCGATGAGATCCGGTAATTTATCCTGAAAGGAGTTTACCACCCGGATACCGGCCAGGTCCTTCTGCATGAGTTCCAGCACCAGCTTGATCTTCTTGTTGATACTGAACCTGGCCTGCTTGGGCTCCTGATCCTGGGCAAAGGCCACCAGGTTCCGGGTCAGGTTTTTCCCGCGGATGGTCTGGCCCAGTATCAGCGCCAGCGTATCCGCCATTTCAGAATCCTCACAGTCGGTCATTGCCAGTTCAACATTCCCCATGATCACACCCAGGATATTGTTAAAATCATGGGCCATTTTTCCGGCCACCTGCCCCACCAGGGCATGCTTGGTCTGGGTGGCGGCAAAAGCAAGGGCGTCCAATTTTTCCTGCTCCGCCCGGCGCCGGTCCGTGATATCCCGAAGTGCCGTTATCCGGATACCTGTCTTCCCTGTGATCCGCGCCTGAATCTCGCAGGGAAAGATACTCCCGTCCTTACGCTGTGCCAGGGCCTCGTACTGCCCCTCAAACCCTGAAGAAATCTGTTTTGCCACCAGAAGCCGGGATTCAGGGGCCATCCAGGACAGACCGGGCCGTCCCAATGCCTCTTCCAGGGAATACCCGAACATTGTTTCAGCCATCATGTTCTGTCCGATACACACCCCTTCCTTGGACAGAAAAATCGCTTCAAAAGAGGCATCAGACAATTGTTTGTAGAGATCCTTGAGACGACGGTTCTGGGCTTCGCTGGCATGGAGTGCCAATTCCCGCTCTTTAAGGGATGAGATATCATGAAACATGACGATGCCGGATATGATCTTACCCACTGCATTCCGGATAGGGGCCGCATTCACGGACAGCCAGCGGTCTTTTCCGTTGTCATCTTTAACCACCATCACCCGGTTCCGGGTCACCTTGTCCTCACGAACCGCCTGATGCAGGGGCAGCGCCCTGCCGGTGCAGGGACGCCCCCTGTCATCGTATATTTTCCACCGGCTGAAATGGGTGTGGATATCCTTTATTTCCTCCCCTTCCCGACGGCCGCCCCGGATATCAAAGGCAGCCTTGTTCACCCGCTGAATATGCAGATCCGCAGCATCGGCGATGATGATCCCGGAGGGTGACTGGGAAATGGCCTGATCCAGAATGTGGGCGGTTTTCTTTTCCTCTTCCTGGGCACGCTCTCGCTTCACAATCTCCATTTTCAGGGTCTGGTTCAACTGCACCAGTTCCCGGGTGCGCTGGATCACCCTGTCTTCCAGTTCCTCATTATAGTGCCGCATTTTCCGGGTCAGGGAATCGTTTTCATGGAATATGGTATCAATGGCTGAAAACCAGGGCCGCCACATTTCGGGAACAGGTCCGGGGTCCAGGTCAAACCGGCCCTGGTTTAACTCCATGATATATCTGACAAAGCGATCCGACGGCCTGACGAACAGGAAGTAGTTGGATACGAACACCGTCACGACAATGGTCAGCATCACAAAGAAAAGTACCAGGGGCGCCGGTCCGATCCGTTCCAGCACCCGGGTCCATATGGGGAGAACGGGTTCCAGATAAACCGCCTGCCAGGGGGCATTCTCCAGATGGCCCACGATCAAAAGATGATTGTCAACCTGGGCGACTTTATATTCAGGCAGAAGGATAAAATCATCCCGTTTCAGACCGAAATCTTCAGGCACTGCCATCTGAAATGATTTTATGCTGGGATCTGAAGAGGATGCAATATCGGGGTGGGCCAGGATCTGGCCCTGGGTATTCACCAGGAAAAGGGTACCTTGCTCCGGCCGGAACGCTGCCACGATCCGGTTCAGAAAATCGATGGTCAGATCAATGGCCAGGATACCCAGAAACCGTCCCTGATCGTATACTGGCACCGCTCCGGTTGTCATCAGCCCCTTCCCGGCCTCATCCACATACACCTGTGTCCAGTAAAATGATTGATCAGGATTTGCCTCGGGTACCCCCATCCTGTAAAAATCTTTGTTGTAGGTCATGGAATCAAACTTCCATTCCGAGGAATGAACAAAGGGGTACAAATTAATAAAAGAACTGGCTGACAGATAATAAATCCAGGCCGATGTACTGATACTTTTGCGGGCGGAGGCAAACAGCGGGTTGAGCACCAGTGCGGCCCTGATCTCCCGGCGCACATCCACAGACTTCTGCCGGTATACTCCCCATCCGGTGAGGTTGCCCACCCGTTCCACCCGCCGGTCGTCGGCCATGGCGTCAAGATGGAAATAGGCCCCGAATTGTTCAAAGGTGTCCGCCGGAAAGGGCATGGGAAAATCCTTGCGTCCCCGGGTCTGCTCGAGGTCCGCCTCTGCCATGGTTTTCATGGCATCCAACCCGGCGGTGACCTGCCCAAGTATGGTATCCATATGGGCGATCTGTTCCCTGAATTCAGATGTCAATGCCAACCGCTCTTTGCTCTCATACCGGTTGAAATTCATCACCATGATCACGAGGAGACTGGCCACCGTACAAACCGCCACCACCAGGATGCCCAAGGCGTTCCTGACATTGAACCGTATGAGCGGAGAGGCTTCCAGCCCTTTTTTATAGTCCGCCGGTTTGGGGAGTTTCACGCCGGATTCAGTCATGGTTGTCCAGATTTACGGGTTGATTTCCCATGAGACTACCACAAAAAAAACCACGCCCAAAATGATTTTTCAGAGGTAAAATAATTGCCACCCGTGAGAGGTCGCACCCCAAAAACCTTCGATAAGGCGATTGACCGCCCCGGCACCACCGCGTCCGGTCTGAATACGCAACGCGTCTTAGCGCCCTGCTATCGGATAAACCGTCCGATAACGGTGTTGTCTTTGGAGACAAGGTGTTCCGTCGTCATGTCTTCCTTTTTTCACTGTCCTTGAGAGCGCGGCAAAGGTCCGGGGACTCCATGACCGGAGAGATCTCCAAATCCGGTAAATCATTCCGGATGGATGAGTCCGGACGAATGCCCAGACGGTAGGCGGCAGAGGCAATGGCATGTGCCGTGGCCGGGCCCGAGGCAATTAAAAAAAAGATCAGCACCAGGGCATAGCCCCAGGCGGCCTCTGCCCTAAGGGCGGCGGCGATCAACATAAATACGGCACCGAACACACCGATCTTCCCCGTGGCGTGCAACCGGGAATAGACATCCGGAAACCGGAAGTATCCCAACACGGCCACACTGCTGAAAAATGTGCCCAGACAAACCAGAACCACGGCCGTCAGTGTCAGAACCATATCCATATCCATCCCCCCGGTCAGAATATCCGTTTATTGGTGATATACCTGGCAAAGGCAATTACCGTTATGAACCCGAGGGCAGCCAGACCCAGGGCAACGTCCAGAAAAATTTTCTGATGATGGATCATGGCACCGATCACCAGCACCACCACGGCCAGGTTCCCCAGCATGTCCGAGGCCATCAACCGGTCAACCACGTGATGTCCCTGCCAGAGGCGCAGGGCCACCACCGCCATCAGCAGGATATGAATCATCAGCGCCCCGTACAATACATAGGTGTACAGGGTGTCAACAAATGCCATCAGCCCTCCTCACCAAAAATCAGATGCAATAACTTACGTCTGTACTTCTGCTCTTCCCGGGTCACTTTCTCGGTTTGCGCCACATTCAGGCTGTGGATATACATGATCCCTTCGGCGTCCGTCTCCACCAGCAGTTCCCCGGGAGACAGGGAGATGGCATGGGCACTCAGCGCCTGGCCCAGTTCATGGTCGGAGTCCGGGTCCACCGCCACAACCCCGGCCTTCAGGGGCATAGACGGGTCAAGGACGATCCGGGCCACCTGAAACCCTCCCAACAGGGTGTTTTTCACCATCAAAATCAGATAAAGCACCAGGGCCTTGAAACCTTTCGGGAAATCCTTCGCCTGAACCGCCTGGGGTCTTCTCGGAATCAAGGCCAGCACCCCGAAGGTCACCACAATACCGAAGGCAACATTATAGAGGCTGACATTGGTGGATAAGGCCAGGTAAACCAGAAGGATTTTAACAAATAAAATAAACCGGTTCATTTTTCCCCTCCCATCACGGCAGTTGCATAGGACTGGCTGTCCGCGGCCCGGGAAGCCGCCTCCCCGGCCAGGTCCGCCAGGGACCCTGCAAATATGCCGAGCCCGACCACCAGGAGAACCAGCAGCGCCGGTGCCAGGCAGCGGTCACCCGAGGGCCGCATCTCCCCTTCGATTTCCGGGGCCTGCCAGAAAATCCGCATAAAGGCCCGCATGGTATACACCAGGGTAAACACAGATGAGATACCGATCAAGGCCAGACCGTAAAAATGGCCGGCGGAAATCCCGGCGTTGAACACCGACAGCTTTGACATAAACCCGTTGGTGGGGGGAATCCCGGCAAGGCCCAGACAGCCGATGAAAAATAAGATTCCGGTAAAGGGAAGCGCCCGTCCCCAGCCGGCCACCACCGTAAAATCCGCTGATTTCACCGGTGCCCGTGACGCCAGATGGCCGGCCAGCATCAGCATGGCGGATTTCACAATACTGTGGTTAAAGGCAAAAATAAGGGCAGCGGTCAGGGACAGGGCCGTGCCCCAGCCGATACCCACCAGAACAAATCCCAGCTGGGCCAGGGTGGAATAAGCCAGCATCCGCTTGATGTTGTGCGTCCCCATGGCCGCCAGACCGCCATAAACGATACCCGCGATGCCCAACACCACCAGCACCCCACGGATCATTCCGGCCTGGGGCACAAACATCAGGGTGGTCATCCGTATAAATCCGTATACCCCCAGTTTCACCACCACGGCGGAGAGCATTGCCGACACCGGAGTGGGGGCCGCCGTATGAAAATCCGGCTGCCAGAAATGAAAGGGGAAAGTGGCACTTTTAATCATAAACGTGGCCGTAAGAAAAGCCACGGCCAGGGGGAGCATGGTCTCCCTGCCGAGGACCGGAACAATCTGCGCCAGATGCCCCATGTTCAGGGTGCCGCAGCTCACGTAGACAGCCCCCACCGCCAGAAGCATGAAAAATGCGGCAAGCTGGCTCATAAAAAAGTATTTGTAGGCGGCCTCCGTGCCGAAACCATCATCGGAAACCGCTGTGAGCACAGTGCTGGAGATCGCCAGAAGCTCAATAAACACAAAAAGATTGAACACATCGCCGGTGAGAAGCGCACCGGTGAGTCCGGTGGCCAGGAAAAGAAACAGAGGATAAAAGGCGGGATAACCCACGCAGGCATCTTTTGCCCCCATGGCATAGATCACGCCGGCCAACAGCACCACCTGGCTCATGAGCACGAAAAACACGGCCAGAAGATCCGCCACAAAGGAAATGCCAAAGGGGGCGGCCCACCCGCCGGCCTGAAATACCAGGGGCAGATCGGCATCCCGGACGATCCCCAGAAGCGTCAGGGTAACGGCAAGGGAAAGCGCCATCCCGGTCAGTGCGATCCAGGGCTGCCATCGGGGATATCTGTGGCAGATTAGTCCCAGCACCCCGGCAACTGCGGGAATCAGAACCGGAAGTATGACGATTATTTCGTTTGCCATATAGGGAGTATCCATACCGGCCTATCTGGACAACCCGGTCAGCTCATCGGAGTCGCAGGTCTTGTACCGCCGGCTCACAATAAACATAACGGCCAGAATAAAGGCGGTGAGCCCCAGGCTGATGACGATGGCGGTGAGGATCAGGGCCTGGGGAAGCGGATCCACCGAATCTCCGGCGGCCTGTCCCACATAGGCGGCCTTTTCCCCGATCCAGGCGCCGGTGGACAGCAGGTAAAGGCTGATACCGTTACTCATCATCATCAGACCGATGGCCGAACGGATCACATTCCGCTGAAGCACCTGGTAAACACCGGCGGCAAAGGTCAGGCCGATGGCAAATGCGGTTAAGATTTCCAATTAAACGTTCCTCCTATGGGACGTGCACCGTTTCGTTCACCGATTGGGCCGCCCCAGGGTATTCAAAATCAGGCTGACACTGCCCACCACACTCAGACAGATGGCCACCTCAAATATCAATGATGCACTCAAGTGAATGCCTTTGGGCAGGGGAATTGAAAACAACTTCCCGAAATCTGCCGGTGAAAAATAATTTCCGGTCATAAAAAGGCCGCCAAGGCCGGACGCCAGCGCAAAGAGCAGTCCGGTGCCCACCAGGGGATAGGGCCGCAGCCAGCCGATCCTGGACCGGGTTTCGTGGTATCCGAAGACCATGTATTGAAACCCGATGCCGACACTGATGATCACCCCGGCCGTGAAGCCGTCTCCGGGCTGATCATGGCCGTAAAGCACATCACTGAGCCCCATCACCAGGGTCAAAGGCAACATGATGTGGGCCAACACCCTGAGCAGCGGCGTTTTCCGCAGACTCCCGATTCCCAGTGATCCAAGGGGGGCAGGTGATGCCAACTCATCTTCAGATGCGGTGATATCTTTATGCTTTTCCGCGGCAAAACGGATCAGGGTATAGATGCCGATTCCCGCAATACCGAACACGGCAATTTCAAACAGGGTATCCAGCCCCCTGAAATCTGTCAGGATGGTTCCCACGATGGAAGAAGAGCCGGTGGCCGGCTTGGTGGTCTCTTCAAAAAAACGGGCAAGTTCACTCACCCGTGGCCGGGAAAGCAAGGCCGACAGAGACATAAACATCACCACAAGACCGAAGGCACCGGCAATAAGGCCGTCCCTGAGCCGGTCGGTTTTCAGTGCCCTGGTGGATGCATAGGCCAGGCATTGGACGGTTTCCAGCCGGTCTTTAGGGAGTCGTGTAAGTGCCAGAACCAGGATAATCACCAGCAGTACATCCACCACAATCTGGACCAGGGCCACATCCGTAGCCGGTTCCAGCATCATGAGCACGGCCACACCGAGCCCGGATGTGCCGAAGGCTAAGATGGCATTAAAATCTTTCCGCATGACGATGCAGGCCAGGGCAGACCCACAGACCAGAAAAAGAGAAACCAGCCGCAGCAGGGCAAGTTCCGTCTTCGTGGTCAGTGTCAAAATCGATAAACCGGAAAGATCCAGGGGTGGCGGAAAACCGTTGAACAGCACCACCAGTCCCAGGGTACCGCAAAGGATGACCACCAGATATATCCGTACCCTGCCCTTCTGTATGGACACCGCCTTTTGGGCCCAGCGATCCAGGGTGGATATCAGGCGGTCAAACCCGTTGTTTATGGTCCGGGTGACGGAGAGTTTTTTCAGCCGGCAGATCACCCGTTCCCTCCGGACAAAAAGCATACACCCCGCCATGACGGCGATGATGGAAAGTACGAGGGGGGCGTTCAGGCCGTGCCACAGGGCCAGGCTGACCTTAACCTGAGCACCGAAGGCGTCACCTGCGGCATTGGCCAGAAGAACGGCTTCATCCTTAAGCCCCGGAAACTGCCCCAGAAACAGGGACAGAAACGCCGGCACTGCCGGTGCAAGCACCATGGGCAAAGGCGGATCATGGGCCGTAATGCCCGGATCTTTCGGAGTGCCCATGAAAGTGTCAATGACAATTCGACCGGAAATGGCCAGCATAAAGGCACCGGTGATCACGGATGCCAGGGTAAACCCCCAGGCCACGGCTACGGGCAGTGTCGGATGTATGGCTGTGGCGAGAAGGGTTTCCTTGGCCAAAAATCCGAACATCGGCGGCAGGCCGGCCATGGATAGGCCGGCAACCGCTGCGGTAATAAAAGTCAGGGGCATGACCTTCCACAACCCTCCCAGCCGGGTGATATCCCGGGTGCCGGTCTCGTGATCGACGATGCCCGCCACCAGAAACAGGGCACTTTTGTAGAGGGCATGGGCAAGTACACCGATCACCAGCGCCTTGAATGAAATGGCCATATCCTGACCGATCATCATCATGAGAATACCGAGCTGGCAGATGGTGGAGTAGGCCAGAATCGCCTTGAGATCGGTGCGTTTCAGGGCCAGTATTGCACCGGTAAGCATGGTTGCCATACCGGCCAGGGTCAATAGCCAGAACCAGGCTTCGGTAAGCCCCAGCACCGGATTCAGCCGGGCCATCAGATAAATACCGGCCTTCACCATGGTGGCGGAGTGGAGATAGGCCGATGCAGGTGTAGGTGCGCTCATGGCATCGGGAAGCCAGATATGGAAGGGAAACTGGGCACTCTTGGTAAAGGCACCCAGGGCCATCAGGCCGAGAATCACCGGATACAATCCGGACGATCGCAGTGCCTCACCGGAATAAAGGATCACCATGAACCTTGAATCGCCCACGACATGGATGATAAACAAGGCCCCCAGTAATAAAGCAATGCCCCCGCCGCCGGTGATAAATAAGGCTTTAAACGCCCCCTTTCTTGCAGTTTCATCCGTATACTTATAGGCCACCAGAAGAAAGGAAGTAATACTGGTACCTTCCCAGAAGATGAAAAGGGTAATCAGATCGCCGGCCAGAACCACCCCCAGCATCGATCCCATAAACCCGAGAATATAGGAAAAAAAACGCCATGCCCCGTCATCGGATGCAAAATAAAACCCGGCATACACCACCACCAATGTCCCGATGAGCGTCACCAGCAATGCAAAAAAGGCGGCCAGGCTGTCCATGTAAAAGCTGAACCAGAACCCCGATACCCAGGGCTGCTGCCACACATATGCCATATCCGGTTCCAACGCAGGCAGCCGCCCGAGGATAAAGAGAAATGCGGTCAGGGGGAATAGGCAGAGCACCAGCCCTGTCACCTGGGGTTTCAGGTGTATTCGGCCGACCACGGGTGCCAGAAAAGCCCCGGCAATAACCAGGACAACGGGCAGGATCAAATAGGAATCAGTCATAGCATATTACGAGATCGATTCTTTTTCTGCGGCGCACTCCGGACATATACCAAAAAAATCCAGCCGGTGGCTGATCACCCTGTACCCGGTCTCTTTGGATAATTCCATCTTCATATCCGCCAGACTTTCCAAATCGGGATCCATAATCTTTTTGCACCGGATGCAGACCAGGTGGGGATGGGGATAGGGCTTTTTCCCGTCATACCGGTTTCCGCCGTCCGGAAACCCCAGCTCCAGCACCTCCCCCAGGGATTTGATCAGCTGGATATTCCGGTATACCGTTGCCAGGCTCATGGTGGGGAAATCACCCTTCAACTGTTCGTAAATGGTCTCGGCACTGGGATGTCCTTGGCTCTCCGCAAGTACCCGTACAATGGCCAGCCGCTGGGGGGTCAGCTTGTGCTTATTGGCTCTCAATGTTCTTACTATGGCATCAAACCGGCTGGTAGTCATGGGGCTCCTTGTCTCACAGTATCAAAGGCATATGTCTGAACAATTTTATAAATTACATCAATCAAAATCTACACAAACCCGGAGTAAAACAAAAGCGTTTTATCATCCCGGCCTTTTACCGGTATCGGATTATGGTTTGTTTTTCAGACATCTTTATCCTCCCCCCAATAGTTGATGCCATAGTTGACACCCAACAATTCTCTAACGGCGCTCTCCAGCATACACATCATGATGCCCGGGACACCAGTTTTCGGTATACGGTCCGGGTTTCTTCGCTGAGCCGGCAGTTGAATTCACCGATGACGGCCTCCTGAAAATCCCTGTAGACCCGGGATACCATCAGGGGATTCCCTGCGGCGGCATGATATTGCATCAACCGCCGTATCATGGCCTCATCATAGGGGTCCTGGGCCAGATACTCCGTTGCCACCGAGATACATGTATCCCAGACACATCGCCGTTCATTAAAAACAAGAATATTTTCCAATACACCGAGGTACGTCTTTTTGTACCCTTCTCTGATGGGGACACACCACGCATCGTAGGGGTCTTCCATGAGAAAGGGGCCTTGATAGATATCCGCGGCTTTCTTATAACAGCGCAGTTGCATGTCCGGATCGATGGACGCCCCGGCCTCTGAAAGCAATTCGGCAAACCGGTCCGTGTCCACCCGGCCACCGGGTCCAAGTTCTATCTTATAGGCGGTGCCGGACCTTCGGATATAGGCCGAGCGGATGCCCCGGGGAATGTCCGGTTCAAGGGTTTTCCGCACGGAAGCCAGGGCCACGTGAAACCGCTGGGCACTTTTCCTGGGATCTTCGTCCGGCCAGAGAAGCTCCATCAGCATATCCCGGTCCACAAAGCCCTGCCGGCCTTTGGCAAGAAGGAACTTGAACAGGGTCAGGGCTTTGCGGCTCTTCCACTGTTCCGGCAGGATTTCGGTCTCTCCCACAAAGAGACGGAACCGGCCGAATAATGTCACGGACAACGGCTTGGGAGGCGGTTTGGGCACCAGCGCCATCAGGTGCCGGATGGTCTTACCCGACACCTCATCCGCCTCCTTCTTGAGTATGGCAAGATTTGTGTGGACAGTGGCATTCATCCCGCTGAATAATTTCCGTACATAAGTTCTCATGGCCCCGATTGATGCCATTGACACCAGCAGAGGAATTACCCAGCCGGTCTCCCTGAGCACCCAGGCATCAAACATTTCTTCCTCTGCGATTTTCAAGGCGTACACCATGTATTTATATGCAGTTTCCCTGTGGCCGTGCTCCCAGTAATATCTGGCGAATATCCTAGAAATCCAAGAGATGTGCCACCCGGAATGCAGCACCTCCTGCTCGGCAGCCTTAAGCAGAGAAAAGGCTTCCTGCTTTCCATCGGGTTCCCTTTCAAACAGCAGGAGACGGGACAGGGCAATGTGAAGCTCGTTCTTAACCAGGGGCATATCATCTCCCCGGACAGCGGCGATCCCCCTGCGCAATGATTTTTCCGCACGTATCGTCTCCCCCTGCCGGAGGTACGCCTGGTGAAGCACCAGATACCCCTGGGCAACACCGCCGGGAAAATCACTGGTTTCAAAGGCGTGGAGGCTCTTCTTACAATCCGTCAGTGTGCTGCTGACCTCCTTCTCTGACAGGGAAGCCAATTCAAGCCGGTTTTTGGCCCGCAACAATCTTAAAAACTCCGAGAATTCATCGTAAATCCCTCTTTCCCGCGCCAGTTCAAGGCCCTCCTCCGCCAATGCCACCCCCTTGGCAAACCGGCCTAAATAGAAACAGGCATAGGAAATCAGAAAATAGGCGGAAAAAAGAAACCGGTATTCACCGACGGCGGAGAGCAGCGGCTTGGCACTTTCCCCCAGTTCCATGGCCCGCTGATACCCGCCGGAAAAGGCATATCTGTACCCGGACGCCACATAAATCCACGCCTGGGCCAGATTCAGCTCCCGGCTGTCCTCAAGCCGATCCGTCAATTTTTTTGCCTTGTCCGCATACCGGTCCGCCTCCCCGGTACGGCCCGCCAGGGCCAACACCCTGACCAGATGCCCCATGACCATAATCGTCAAAAAAGGATCGAGGGCATCCTTGGCAATAATCCGGTTATAGGCATGCTCCGCCCGCTTCATGCGGCCCGCCGTCTGATAGTACTCGGCCAGTTCCATCAGGACCAGGCATTCGCCCTGATCATCCCTCTGGCTCCGGAAAATTTTCAAAAGCCGTTCATAGGCATTGACGGCCATCTTCAACTGACTGCACAGCCCGTAATAGCCGGCCTGCAGGTATTGAAACCAGGGTTCGTCGTCCATGTAATGGGCAGGGATAACCGATAGAAGAGATTTGAGCATGTGGGGCCGGTCCTGCTTGATTATGGGGCGGGCGAACCGGTTCAGCAGTCGCGAGGCATCCCCGAGGTTACCCGCACGGATATGATGAACAAGAGCCTCGGGTCCCCGGTCATCCCTCTCATACAATCTGGCGGCCCTGGTATTAAGCCGCTCCGGGTACTCCGGTCCCAGAAAGGCGGGGATTTGCTCGGCCAAAAACGACCGGAAGAGTGGATGCACAGAAAACAGATGTTGTTCAGGATCCAGTGACCGGACAAAACAATGCCTGGTTTCAAGACGGCGCAGTATTTTCTTAACCCGGGCGCGGCCCAGGAACCGGCTGCAGAAGTCAGCATCCAGAGGATCGAGAACAGCTGTCTTGACCAAAACGATCTGCTCTTCCGGTGACAGCAGATCATATACGTTTTCTTTGAAATAGTCGGCGATGAGGTGGTGCGAACCGGAAAGACTCTGCAGTGAACGCCCCGTGGATGCACCGGGACCATTCAAGCCCTCATGAAAAAGAACCAGGCCGGACACCCAGCCCCGTGTTTTGTTCCAGAGCTGTTCAACCTCATCCACCGACAGATTCAGTCCGAACACACCGGCATAAAGTTGACGGATGCCTTCCCTGCCAAATGCCAGGTCCGGCTCTCCCAACCGAAGTACCTCCCGGCCTGCCGTTAGCCGGGAAAGTTTGAGTGCAGGCAGCTTTCGACCGGAAAGAATCAGGTGCAGATAAGGGATATGCCGGTCAAGGAGCGCCTGGACAAACGCCAGGGTTTCCGGGCTTTCATCCAGTGCACCGCACTCATCTATGACCAGAAACAAATCCTGCTCAATACAGGATGCCAGGGTGTCGATGAACCCCGCCATGTCCCCAATATCTAAAATGTCATCGTCCGTATATGTGGTGAACCCCGGATAATAAGAGGCAAGACCTTTTGCCAGCCAGTTAAGGAACCGGAGAAAGAACCTGCGGTCCGGTATCGGCCTGATCCATATTTTATCCACCCCCGGCGGGGCCACGATCTGTGCGGCCAGGGTGGTTTTTCCATACCCCGGCCCCCCGGTTATTATCGTCAGTTTGTATGCGGCAACCATATCCGGATTTGCCGCATCCCTGGGGATGGCATCCGTGACATCCGGGGGTCGAAGATTTACCGGCAGTCTACCCATAGGCGTTCCTTTGCGGGGTTAAAGGTTGTCCAGCAGTAGGGGAGAACGTAGCGGTTTTAACCAGCGGGGAATAGATAAGGATAGTCTATCTATATCTGCTGATTTCCCTGCCGGGCAAGAGAAAAATTAATTTATTCCATAATTTAGTTAATTTTTAATTCCTGTTTAGCCCTGAATTAATTGCCCGGGATTATAGGAAGATTCATCCAAGGTTCTGCCTGTCCGTTTCACCATCTGCCGGCAGGGATGCCGGATAGAGGAAAGGAGGTGATGCCACAATCCAATCAATTCAACACCAATCGTTTTCACAACCACCCTTAATTGAAGGAGGAGATTATGGAACCAAAAACCTGGGTATTTCTTTTGCTGGGGCTATACATCATCTATTGTTTCTGGTGGGGCCTGCGGGGCTTTTTTATGGAAAAAACAGCCTCCGGTTACTCTGTGGCCGGCCGCTCCATCCCCTTTATCGCCTTTTTAATGGCTGCGACGGCAGCATCGTTTTCCGGCTGGACCTTTGTGGGGCACCCCGGACTGATCTGGAGCGCCGGGCTGGTATATGCCTTCGCCTCCATGTATGTGCTGACCATTCCCATCACCGGCACCTTTTTCGCCAAGCGGAACTGGCTGATGGGAAAGCGGTACGGCTTCATTACCCCGGGGGATATGTTTGCCTATTATTATAACAATGAAGCAGTCCGGTGGCTGACCGTAGTGGCCGCCTTTTTATACTCCATATTTTATTCGGGGCTTCAGTTGATCACCGCAGCCAAGTTATTCTACTGGGTGGCCGGCATTCCCGAAACATACGGCCTGGTATTCATGGCATTCATCGTCTGGTTTTATGTGGTTACCGGTGGCCTGCGGGCCAGCACCTGGGTGGGGGTTATCCAGTTCTGCCTGCTGGTTTCCGGCATCGTGCTTTTAGGAGTTTTTGTCCTCAAATCCGATCTCATCGGCGGATGGTCCGGGCTCACGGCCGCCATCAACACCCTGGATGACAAGTATACCTCCGTGCCCGGGCTCATTCACTTCGGCCTGGGGTCCGGCGGCTGGACAGCGGTGATGATCCTCACTTATATGTTTGCCCTGATGGGCATCCAGTCCTCTCCCGCTTTTACCCTCTGGAACTTCGGCATGGCCAACCCCAAGGCCCTGGCCTGGCAGCAAGTATTTATGTCCACCTTTGTGGTGGGTGTCTGCCTTTTCTTTTTCACCGCCTTTCAGGGCATGGGAGCCCGCATTCTGGAGATGGCCGGAGAAATTGCACCGAAAGTCGACTCCGATGTCGTTCCCATGCTGATGGTGAAGTTCCTGCCCGGACCGGTGCTGGGTATCGTCTTCCTGGGTGCCATTGCGGCCATACACTCCACAGCCGCGCCATATATCGGCACCGGCGGCACCATCATCCAGCGGGACTTCTGGTGGCGCTACGTCAGGAAACAGGGGGGCACCCACACGGAACAAATCTGGACCAACCGGGTCTTTGCGACCATCCTCGCTGTGGCCGCCGTGGTGGTCAGCCTCACCTCCACCGACGCCATCGTAATGATCGGCGGATTTGCCTCGGCCTTCGGCACCATCATGTATCTGGCCCTGATGGGGGTGCACTGGGGATTCAGGTTTCCTTCCCTGGGGGTTGTCCTTGGACTGATTGCCGCCATCGTGGTCTGTTTCATCACCTATTATATCTACCAGTATCCCCTGTCCATCCATACGGCCGGCTGGGGTATTTTCACCGCCCTCGCCGTGGCATATTTGTGCAGGGGCTTGGGGATCAAGGATAATGACGAAACCCGGAGCCGCCAGAAAGAGGTCAGGGAATGGCTGGACTCTGTGGACGGCCCCAGCGAGAACGGTAAGAAGTGGCGCCGGCGGATGAAATTCCTCGTGCCGGCCTGGTTCTTCATGGCCCTGGGCCCCGGCGTACTTATAGGCAACTCAGCCCTTTCTTTCTGCGGTTTCCCGGCCATCTGGTCCTGGCAAATCCTGTGGTGGATGGTGGGCATTGTGATGATGTGGGCGCTCTGTTTCAAAGCCGAGATGGCAACCACCTCGGAGGAGCAAATCCGCAGGGCAGACACGGAAACCCTGGATGTGACCAAGGAAGCGGATACAGCCTAACCCAAATACAAAAGGAAACTGATTATGGCTTTAGAAGACAAGTACCTCATTGCAACCCTTATATTCTGCATCCTGTTCACCGCCTCATTCGGATGGGGATGGTGGGGATAAATACCCCAATAGTATCGACCACGCACCCTGAGGGAACACCGGGCTGATCGGACCCTTTTATTCCCATTCAGGACCTTGCCCCGGCCCTCCTCCGGCCGGGGCTTTTCTTTTACATCACATAAATCGTGATTATCTTCTCTGCCACAGTCTATCAGACCGACACTGAGTCTTAGACCCAAACGGAGATGGCTATGTTTCCATTAGAAATACAGCTTGTCACCCTTATTCTGATCACCACCTTAATCCTTCTGGTGACGGGGAAGATATCCGTAGATAAGACCGCCATTGGCATTCTTGTGGTGCTTTCCCTCACCGGTATTCTCACCCCGAGGGAAACCGTGGCCGGATTTGCCAATCCGGCCGTCATTACGGTGGCAGCCATGTTCCTGCTCAGCCGGGGGCTGATGCGGACCGGAGCGGTTAGCTATGTAACCGAACTGGTCCTGCGCCTGTCCGGGTCCAACCGGCGGTATGCCTTCATCTTCATACTGGCCACCGTGGGACTGGCCTCCGCATTTATCAACAACACCCCGGTGGTGGTACTTTTTATCCCCATTGTCATGGGTCTGAGCTGCCAGTGCAACTTTTCTCCGTCCACCCTGCTGATCCCCATGTCTTACGCCTCCATTCTGTTCGGTACCTGTACCCTGATCGGCACCTCCACCAATCTGATCGTCAGCGATCTGGCCACCGCATACGGATATCCCCCCCTGGCCATGTTTGAACTGGGCATCGTGGGACTGCCCATTGCCATTGTGGGCATTGTTTTTCTTCTGGTCTTCTCCGGACGACTTATGCCCCGGCGGCTGGGGCCGGTGTGTGAAATCAACGAGACTAGTGAAAAACGCTACCTGGCAGAACTGATTGTACCGGAAAAATCCCCCTTGATCGGACGGTCCGACATCATCTCCCACGGAGAATCGGAGCTGGGACTGGGAGTAATTGAAATATTCAGAAAAGGCAATATCCTGGACCCGGCCAGGGCAGAGGTGGAAATCCGCAGGGACGATATTATCCTGGTCAAGGGCTCTGCCGAAGCCCTTGTGGCCTGCCTGAACAAAAAAACCCTGGTGCCGGCCCTGGGGGCAGAGAATCTGAACTTCGGCTCCGGCCTGAAAGACGACCTGATCATTGAACTG
>JAKSBB010000413.1 GCA_022361315.1 Desulfobacterales bacterium | reverse complement strand
ACCCCTTTTATGGTGTCGAAACATCCGGCCATTTTCATCTGAGACAACATCCGGTCAATTTTATAAGCCGGCTCACCCACATCTTCCAGAAAAAGGATGCCACCGCTGAAATCCGGTTGAAAGGGTGTACCCACCATATGAACCAGGGTGGCAAGGTTGCCGCCGACAAACCTGCCCTCTGCCCTGCCCCCGGTAATACGTTGAGCGCCGGTTATGGTGATTTCAGCCAGCCGCCCGGTCACCGTCCGGTAAAACCCGTCCCGGGTGACCTGATTGGCCTTGGCCAGGGACACCAGGTTCGGACCGTGAACCGCTTCAATGCCGGCCTCTTGTGTTAGGGCCGAAATCAGTGCCGTGGCATCTGAAAACCCGATAAACAATGTCGGGTTCCTTCGCACACTCTCCCAGTCCATATACGCCAGGATACGCATGGCGCCAAATCCGCCGCGTACGGAAATAACGGCCTTCACCTCCGGGTCTGCAAACAACCGGTTTACAATATCGGCTCTTTCCCGATCCGTACCGGCAAGATACCTCAACTTCCCGAAAATCCCTTCGTGGACCCGTGTCCGGAATCCCATGTTCTCCAGACACATAAGTCCCTTGTCAAAAAGCGTCCTGTCAAATCGTGCAGAGGGAGCTGCGACACCGATAACATCGCCCTTTTTCAATGAAATACCCATATGTAAACCGAATAATACCTCTTTTTATTTAAAAAAACATCAATTACTGGCCGGATTTGCTCCCCATGCCTTGACAACATTCACCGATTTACCCTACAAGAATCAGGACAGAAGAAAAAACCGAATTCAACTTAAGCTTTATTTCCACACACCTAATGGGGTTTTACTTATGAAGAAAATTATTTTCGGCGGTCTGGCTCTCCTTTTTGGCGTTACAGGATTTTCTATGTTTTTTGGCTCTTTCCTGAGCATCCTTGCGGGTGCCGTGCCCATCCTATTGATTGTGGGCGGCGGCCTGGCCGCTTACCTGGGATACACCGACTGGCAGGCGGAAAAAGAGGAGGCAGCACCCTCCGTTACTTACCTGGAAGACGAACCGGAAGCTGTACAGCCCCAGACAGAGGCCACCGAAGCACCGGCAATGGATGAAGCCCCCGCATTTAAGGGGAATCCCGACACCATGGTATTCCACAAAATCACCTGCAATTTCGCCACAGGCAAAAAGTGCACCGAGGAATTCACCACCAGGGAAGCTGCCGTTGAACTGGGGTATAAACCCTGTAAGGTCTGTAACCCCTAATCTGAATCAGGCAGGTAATCTTCCCTCACCGGGGAAAACACCTCCACCGCAACGCTGTCCTCTAAAATCTCGGCCCGGTGGGTCATGTCCGGTGCAATACACCAGGCATCCCCCGGGCCGACGTCGTAGACCTCATCACCCATATGAAGGCGAATCTTTCCGGAAACCAGGTATCCCGTCTGTTCATTGGGGTGGGCGTGGGCCGGCAGAAGCGCGCCCTCGGTGAGTTTGAACCGGGTCAACAGGGTTTTCTCTCCATGCACAAGGGTTTTCATTTCAATACCCTCCACCGGGGTCTGGTAGCCGCTGTCGTCGTGTGGGGTGAACATAAGCTGTATTATCCTTAGTTTTTCAGGTTGCCTATTTTTTCTCCATCCTTATAATGATGCCCGGTATTTTGACATTATTACCTCAAATTGCAATACTAATTAAAAGATTTGGTTTCCACCCAACCCCGAAGGACACATGAATACAAACACCCTCCCCATGATCCTGGCTCCGGCCGGTGACAAGCGCTCTTTCCTGGCAGCCCTGGCAGCCGGAGCCGATGCCATTTACTGCGGCCTGAAAATTTTTTCCGCCCGCATGGAAGCAGACAACTTCAGCGTTGAAGAATTATCTCGCCTGACCCGGTTGGCCCATGACAGGGGCGTCAAGGTGTATATTGCCTTTAACGCTATCCTCAAGGAATCGGAAACCGACAAAGTGGGCCGAATCCTCAGCAAGCTGGCCAGGTATACGGAAATTGACGCCCTCATCGTTCAGGATCCGGCCATGATATCCCTGGCGGACCAATCCGGTTTTGAGGGAGAACTCCACCTGTCGACCTTAGGAAACTGCACCCATCCCCAAGGGCTAAAATCAGCATCGGATGCCGGATTCTCCCGGGTGGTGCTGCCCCGGGAGTTCACCATAGATGAAATCAAAGCCATGGCTGAAGCGGCACCGGAAAATACGGATCTTGAGGTTTTCGTTCACGGCGCTCTGTGTTACTCCGTCTCCGGACGATGCTATTGGTCATCATGGTTTGGTGGCAAAAGTGCACTGCGGGGTCGTTGTGTCCAGCCCTGCCGGCGGATGTACAGCCAAAAAAACCAAAGGCAGCGCCATTTTTCCTGCATGGATTTTTCCGCAGATGTGCTGGCCAAAGTGCTCAAAGGTATCCCTAAGGTTACCACCTGGAAGATCGAAGGCAGAAAGAAAAGCCCCCATTACGTCTTTTACACGGTGAAGGCCTATCGCCTGCTCAGGGATGATCCCAAACAGAAAAAAGAAGCCCTTTACTATCTTGACTATGCCATGGGCAGGGAATTCACCCATTACAATCTCCTGTCACAGCGGATGATGAGTCCCCTTGAGCACACCTCGGATACCGGATCCGGACTTTTTCTGGGACGGGTGAAAAACCCGGCCGAACCTTATGTGGTACCCAGAGAAGAACTATTGGTGGGCGACCTGCTGCGCATCGGAAATGAAGAGGAGGGGTTCCATGACATCCAGAAGGTCACCCGGGCCGTACCCAAAAAGGGAAAATTTTACCTGTCGAAAAAGGCCAAAGGCAGGGTGCGCAAAGGCACCCCTGTTTATATGATCGACCGGCGGGGCGGTGATATGGAACCCCTCATCCGGGATCTGGAAACCGCACTTGCAGACATTGAAACCGTTAATATCCGGCCGGCAGAAGATACCAAGCAGACCCAAAGAGACGCGCAGCCCAACCGGCAGAGAAAAGCACGGGGAAGGAAAACCCGAGCCCCATTTGAGATGGATGTTTCCCGGGGCAGGCCAAAACCGGGAAAGGGATACCGGGACACCGGCATGTGGATATCCACAGGTGGATACGGCATCAGGCCCGCCGGCAGAACCTGGCTGTGGCTGGACCCGCTGCTCTTCCCGGAAGAAGAAATACTTTGCCAAAATTACATCCGGGCAGCCTTGAGAAAAGGGGCTAAGAACTTTGTGCTCAACGCCCCCTGGCAGATTTCCATGTTCCGGAATCCCAGGGAACTGAACCTCTGGGCAGGGCCGTATTGCAACATCACCAACAGCAGGACGGTGGGATGGTTGAAGCACCTGGGGTTTTCAGGTGCCATTGTCAGCCCGGAACTTGACCGGGAAACCTTTCTATCCCTGCCCGAGGCATCAAGCATGCCCTTGGGTGTCATCACCAAAGCCAACTGGCCCCTGGCGGTATCGAGGATCGTTTCGCCGGATCTGTCCCTGGGCCAGATCTTTTTCAGTCCCAAAGGCGAAGGCGCCTGGACCAGCAAGTCCAATAACACCTATTATACCTTTCCCACATGGATGCTGGATATCACGGAGAAAAAGGATGAACTCAGTGATGCGGGGTATGCCCTGTTTGTCAATATGTTTGAACGGGTTCCCAAAGGGGTGAAGATGAAATCCAGACCGGGGCTTTGGAACTGGAACCTGAAACTGTTATAGCAAAAGATAAATCGCTGTAAACATACCTGAGTCAGCTGAAAGGCACAGCTGCCCCGGTTTGTTTTTTCCCCATAGGAACGATCAGGGTTCTATACGGATGGAGGGATAAATTCCCGCATTTTCACCCGAACGATAGGGCTGGAGCGTATTAAAGGCAATCTGCTTGTCTTCCTGGGCATGTCCGCTGAGGTCTGCAGTCGCGTCATCGTAATAGGCACCGTTGGCCTCTAAAATATGTTCAATTCTCGAGGCAAAGGCTTCCACAAAGGCAAGGCCGGACCCTGTAAAAGTCATATTTCCGATACTCTGGGTGCCGTGTACACCCTTTAGCTCATCAATGTCGATGGTCTGTGTGGCCAGATCTGCCTCGCTGCCGATGTACCCCCATACCAGGTGATTATCGGGGATGGCCAGGGGCTCATTAATATCTATGATGGTATGGGGGGCAACAATGCAGCCCCTGCCCACAGTCAGCCTGGCGTCATCCTTGCCGTAAAGAAAGGAGTTAAAGCCCACGAAGGTTTTGCGTCCCATGAAGGCACTGATAATTTTTCCGCCGTGGGCCGTAACGTTCAGCCCCTCCAGGTGGGAATTGATGATATAGGTGTTCTCCTGGGCATTGGATCCGTCTCCCATCTTCGCATTCTCCAGATACGCCCGCTGGGAAATCAGGACATTTTCGCCGATCTCCGTTTTGGGTTTGATCACCGCGTATCGATTGACGGCAGAACTGCCGGGTGCTTTGACCGGCGGCAAATCCATCACCTCGAAAAGCCGTTCATAATCCGCTTCTTTTTCTTTCACAAATTCATGAATCAGCCCCTCAGGCTGATACCTTTCATTAACGCCGATATATTTATCCAAAATGTCCTGGGAATGCTGATACTTGAATTTAAATGCATCCGTTTCCACCCATATGACGCCGGGATCAATTTTTCTGTGAAAAAACTCACCGGCCTGAACATAAGAGAACTCTCCCAGGATACAGGAGTGGAGATTCATCAGGTCCGCGGTGGCAAAGGGCCCCAGAAAACAACCTTCCATGGTTGCGCCGTGTATATTGGCGTAGTGGGAGGCCACCGTATTCCGGATGGTAAACTCTTCCGGGGTCTCGGGGTTGTGAGAATTACTGTGCACCAATGTTTTATACAGCAGGCTCCCGGTGATCATGATGATCTCGTCGTCCACCAGGGGCAGGGGATTTTTCTGGTCCATGATATCCCCTTTCCGCTTGAGCTCATCCCCGCGGACATCACTCTTATAAATACAGGATTGCTTCACATTGGCCTTCCCCAGAAAATAAGACCCGGCCATACTTGAATTTCTAAAGTTAAAATATATGGGATGATGTGATGTGATCCCGTAAAAGCAGTAAAATTTTGCAAGTTTCCCAAACTCAAGGGTATTGTCCACAAACCTGCGGGTATCAAAATCAAACTCTTTTAGATTGGCGTTGACCCGGCTGGTAATCCGTTCCAGCAATAATTTCACATTTTCCATATGAACTTGTTCCCTGTTTTATTTGGTTTAACCATGTTGAATCCAAGTGCCTGGTTAATAGCACAATTTCAAGGCATTAAACAATTATTAAACAAGGAGATTCCCGGATTAGCAGTAATCCGGGAATCAAAAAATTTAATCCGCGTATACAAAGAATTGGGAATGCTGCGTTACATGTGGTAAAAATCTGAATCCCGATAAAACACCCGATCAAAAGGAGTATACATCGCAAATGAGTTCATCATCGCAAACGGATTGGAAACGTATCCTTTTTATAATGACAGGGGTAATCCTGTTCTGCATCGTTAATTTTTCACCGGCCTGGCCCGATGCCGTGGACCCCACAGGCAAACGCTTCATCCTCTCCCCCGAAGGGAAAGGCGCCATTGCCATTTTTTTACTTGCCGGCACCTGGTGGGTCTTTGAGGTTGTCCCCATCGGCGTGACCAGCCTGACGCTGGGGGCGATGCAGGTATTGTTCATGGTCCGTCCTGCGGAAAGGGCCCTCAAAGACTTCATGACCCCGTCCGTATTGTTTATCTTCGGGTCCCTGGTCATCGGTATGGTATTTACAAAAACCGGACTCACCCGACGGCTGGCCTATAAGATGCTGGCCGTTGTGGGGGAGAAGACCAGTATGATTTACCTGGGTTGCTTTGTGGTGACCTCCGCCCTGACCCATATCATGGCCCATACGGCGGTGGCCGCCACCATGTTCCCTTTGCTCATGACCATATACGGCATGTACACCGAAGAGGAAGGCCCCACCAAGTTCGGTAAGGGTTTGTTCATGGGGATGGCCTTTGTGGCCGGTGCCGGTTCCATCGTCACCCTGCTGGGAGCCGCCCGGGGGGCCGTGGCCATCGGTTTTTTCAAGGATATTGTGGGCCGGGACGTGTCTTTCTTTGAGCTGACCTACTACATGTTCCCCATCGGTTGGGGCATGACCTTTCTGCTCTGGGGATTTTTCATGATCTTTTTCAAACCCGAGAAAAAAGAAATCCCGGGGCTTCGGGAAAAGGCCAAAACCCTGGGCGCTGCCATGGGAAAAATCACCAAGAATGAAATCCTGGCTGCCGTCATTATCTTCAGCTGTATCGGCATCATGTCCATTAAACAATTTATCCCGGCCATCGCTCCTCTGGATAAAAATGCCATCATCCTGGTGTCCACCGTTCTTTTCTTTGTATTTAAGATCCTTGATATCAAAGACCTTGAGTCCATTCCCTGGAACATTATATTATTGTTTGGCGGGGCCATGAGTATCGGGTTCTGCCTGTGGGAAACCGGCGCTGCCGAGTGGCTGGCCATAAACTGGCTGACCATGTT
>JAKSBB010000812.1 GCA_022361315.1 Desulfobacterales bacterium | reverse complement strand
CCCATCTTATAGATAAGACGTAGATCTTTGGTCAGGCTTTCCGGATCCAGCAGTTCTCCGGTCTGGGTCTGAATGACCCGGGAGATGGCATCCGACTCAATTCGTTTATTTCCAGATATACGGATATTGGCGATGATCTGTTTTTGGAACAGTTCTCCGATGATCCCCTTGCCTAGGGATGACACCGCACCGAAAAGCCCCCCCATGTTGGGTGCCTGGGAGAAAAAGGTGAGCGGAGGACGGTCTTCATATACGCTGTACATCTCACTGTCGACACTCATTCGCTGGCCGGACATGAATACGTGGCCAAGAATGATCCAGTCCACGCCCAGCCGGATCCCTTCCCGGCGAAAATCAGGGTACTCCCAGCCGGAAACATCCAGTGTCGTATCTGCAAGAACCACTTTGGCACCCTCTTTCTCAAGTTTTTCTTTGAGCATCTGGGGCAGTACGGATTGGATTTGATGGTTAGGGGACGCTGCCTGAACCTCAAAAGGAAACACCGCGACGCTCACCTGATCCTGCGCCGGTAACGTGGTGATACAAGAAAAAAAGAGGATAATAGCCAATCCAAAACCAATGGTAATCTGTTTCATAAGTGTTTTCCTGAGTCTGGTTTCCCTTTTTAATCAGCCGCAGTAATCTTACCCTCTTCGAGGGTGACCCTGCGGCCCATCATATCAGCCAACGCGTTGTTGTGTGTTACGACGATAACGGTCATCCCAAGATCCTGGTTCAGTTCCAGGAGCATCTGATGCACCCGGTTGCTGTTTTTAATATCTAGGTTACCCGTAGGCTCGTCGGCCAGAAGTATATCCGGTTTCATGGCAAGTGCCCTGGCGATGGCAACCCGTTGTTGCTCTCCCCCGGATAATTCCTCTACCCGATGGCGAAGCCGGTTATCAAGTTCTACTCTTTCAAGCATATTTACTGCGTGTTTTTCAATACTTTTTTTGGGTTTCCCGGCGATGAGTCCCGGTAGCATCACATTTTCAAGGGCGGTAAATCCCTGGAGCAGGTAGTGGAACTGGAACACAAATCCGATTTTTCGGTTCCTGAACCGGGCCAGTGCTTCATCTCCTAAAGAAATCAGGTTTTTGCCGCCGTAGATAAGTCGGCCTTCATCCGGTTTATCCAGTGTGCCGATAATATTGAGCAGGGTTGATTTACCAATACCGGAGGCACCGACAACAGCTATGGTTTCCCCCTTTGCCACATCGAAATTCGCATCTTTTAGAATCGTCAGACCTTCGGAATCTGATGATTCAGACCGGAATATCTTGCTGACACCTTCCAGGGACACCAGCGGTGCGTTATCCATATCGAATGGCCTCCACCGGGTCCATTCTGGACGCCTTATAGGACGGGTACAGGGTGGACATAAAGCAGATCACAATGGCGGATATGGCAATAAGTGCGACGTCGGCATATTCAAGCTGTACCGGAAGGGTTGAAAACGGATATGCTTCGGGCAACCGGATGAACTCGTATTTTTTGAGTATGTAGCACACCACCACACCTGAGACGGTGCCGATGATTGTTCCGGTTACGCCAATGATCATTCCTTTGATGATAAAGATGCGACGAATGGTTCCGTGGGTGGCTCCCATGGCTTTGAGTACGGCGATGTCTTTGGTTTTCTCCATCACCATCATGATCAGTGCACTGGCGATGTTGAATGCCGCCACCAGAATGATCAGTGTCAGGATGACAAACATAGCGGTTTTTTCTAACTTTAAGGCAGAAAACAGGCTCTGGTTGATATCCATCCAGTCTCTGATATAAAATGGATATTTTAAAAATCCGAGATGTTTCTTTGCCAGAGGTTTTACCTGAAAGACATCGTCCACCCAAATGCCGAATGCCGAAATTCTATCCGGGGCCCTGACCAGCCGTTGGGCCTGGTCCAGGTGCACATAGGCAAGCATGCTGTCATACTCGGTCATACCTGAAGAGAAGGTGCCGCCAACAACAAACCGTTTCATTGAGGGAATCTGACCCACAGGAGAGATAATACCTTTGGCGGTCATCAGGAGGATGGTGTCTCCGGTAATCACGCCAATGGAATTGGCCAGTTCCTTACCCAGAACAATTCCCGGCAGGTCTCCTTTATTTTTCCCTTTTGCCAGTGCGGCAGAAAGTTGTTCCGGTGTGATATTCTTGATCAGGGCGGCACCGGTGTCCGGGGTCACCCCCCTTACCATTACACCTGAGAAGGAACGGGAGGTACGGATCATGGCCTGGCCGAACAATACCGGAGAAACGGCGGTAACCCCGTCAATGTTGCGTAAGCGTTCCGCCAACTCATCATTATTTTTGAATGTGCCCCCATAGTTCATCACGAGCATGTGGGGCTCCAGCCCCAGAATCCGTTTTCGGAATTCGGTCTCGGCGCCGCTCATGACGGCGATCACCACCACCAGAGCCATGACGCCGAGGATGACGCCGGCAACGGAAAGAAAGGTAAGCAAAGAGATAAACCCTTCTTTCCGTTTTGCCCTGAGGTATTTTTTCGCT
>JAKSBB010000668.1 GCA_022361315.1 Desulfobacterales bacterium | reverse complement strand
CGTTTGAAATCCTGAGTGCCGTTTCCCAGGGCAAGGTCAATGCCGGGTTTGGTTCTCCGGCCTACTGGCAGGGCCAGATCCCTGCAGGCGCATTGTTTTCCGCCATTCCCTTCGGCCCGGAATCCGATGAATACATGGCCTGGATTTTCCATGGCAACGGCCTGAAACTCTACCAGGAGATGTATGACGAGGCCGGATTCAACGTCAAGGTGCTGCCTTACGCCATTATTTCAGCGGAAACCTCCGGCTGGTTTTCCAAACCCATCCAGGGTCCCCAGGATCTCAAAGGAATGAAAATGCGCTTTTTCGGGCTTGGCGGTGCCGTGATGCAGAAGCTCGGTGTGGCGGTAACGGTGATGCCTGCGGGAGAAATTTTCCAGGCCCTGGAAAAAGGCGTCATCGACGCAACGGAATTCTCCTTTCCGGCCATTGACCAGAAGCTGGGGTTCCACAAAGTGGCCAAGTACAATTACTTTCCGGGCTGGCACCAGCAGTCCACCCTGCTTGAAATGCTGATCAACAAGGACACCTGGAATAAGATGTCCCCTGCCCAGCAACGTCAGCTTGAGATTGCCACCAAGGCCAATATGCTCAGAACCCTGGCCTATTGCGAGGCCATTCAGGGCGCGGCCATCCGGGAAAATGTGGATAAACGCGGGGTGAAGCTCATGTACTGGTCCGACGACATGCTGTCTGCCTTCGAGGGGGCCTGGGATAAAGTGGTTCAGGAACAGCTCGAAGACCCGGCCTTCAAAAAGATCTGGGATGACCTGTCCGCATTCAGAGCAGACTATAATTACTGGAAGTCATACGGGTTCTTGCCCAGGGATAAACATGAGCAATAATGATATCCCTGCGGTTTGCAGGTTTCTGGACGCTTTTTTAATCAAAATCGGCAGGGGCGCGGCCTGGCTTTCGGCCGTGCTCATTGCCGTCATCATCCTCCAGGTGGCCCTGCGTTATCTGCTGGGCATTTCCTACGTGGCCCTGGAGGAGATTCAATGGCATATCTACGCCGTGATTATCCTGCTGGGCATGTCCTATGCCATGGTCACCGATTCCCATATCCGGCTGGATCTCTTGCACCTGGGATTTTCCCAAAAGAAGAAAGAGTGGGTGGAGGTACTGGGTATCCTCTTTTTTCTTCTGCCCATGATCTGGGTGTTCTTCTATCACAGCCTTGACTTCGTGGCCGAATCCTGGATGGTGTCCGAACGGTCCGAGGCCCCCATGGGACTGGGATGCCGGTGGGCCATTAAGTCCATGATCCCCATCAGTTTTACCCTGCTCTTTCTGGCTGCCGTATCCCGGCTGATCAAAGGATTTCACCGGATATTTTTTATGAAGGGGGGCAAGGAACATGGACGTTAACGGCTGGCTGGTCATCGCCATGCTGATGACCTTTATCTGCCTCTTGTTCACCGGATTCCCCATCGCCTTTATCTTGGGCGGCACGGCCATGATATTCACCGGGGTGGGGTATGTCAGCGATATGTATTTTGACACCATCACCGGTCTGGATTTCATGACCATCGGGATGGTGGTGAACCGGCTTTACCGGGTGATGTACAACTGGATTCTGGTGGCCCTGCCCATGTTCATCTTCATGGGGCTGATGCTGGACCGGTCCGGCATTGCCGAGAAGATGATGGGGGCCATGCAGGAGTTGTTCGGCAAGGTGCGTGGCGGGCTTGCCGTATCCGTTACCCTGATCGGGGTGCTGCTTGCCGCATCCACCGGAATTATCGGTGCCTCCGTGGTGCTGCTGGGACTTTTGTCCCTGCCGGCCATGCTGAACCAGAATTATTCGAAAACCCTGGCCGTCGGCACCATCTGTTCCTCGGGTACCCTGGGAATCCTCATTCCCCCCAGCATCATGCTGGTGATGATGGCGGACCAGCTGGCCCTGTCCGTGGGCGATCTGTTCATGGGAGCGCTGGTTCCCGGCATTATTCTCGGGGCGCTCTATACCGTCTATATTCTGGCCGTCGGCCTTTTCAAACCCCAGGCGGCGCCCTTGAACGAACACCGCAGACCGGTGAGTGCCGGCATGGTCTGGGCTGTGCTGAAAACCCTGATCCCCACGGCGGCCCTTATTCTGGCAGTGCTGGGGTCCATCTTCGCCGGTGTGGCCACACCAACGGAGGCCAGCGGTGTCGGTGCACTCGGTGCCATTCTCCTGGCCTGGTCCAATAAAAAACTGAATATGGCCACCTTCAGGGATGTGCTTCATCAGACCTTCAACACCACGGGGTATATCTTTGCCATTCTGGTGGGGGCCACCTGTTTTGCCCTGGTCCTCCGGGAACTCGGGGGGGATGAGTTTATCGCTTCCGCCTTTACGGCGTTGCCCTTTGGTCCCTACGGTATCATCGCAGCCATCCTCGGCGTGGTTTTTCTCCTGGGGTTTTTCCTGGACTGGATTGAAATTACCCTGATCATCCTGCCGATCCTGGCCCCTGTGGTGTCGAATCTGGGACTGGAGATTCCGGCTGCCGGTTCCCTGGATAATCCGGAACTGGTCTGGTTCGCCATCCTTGTGGCCGTCACCCTTCAAACCTCGTTTTTGACACCGCCCGTGGGCTTCGCCATCTTCTATCTGAAGGGGGTGGCACCGGAAGGGATTCGCCTGATTCATATTTATAAAGGGGTTGTCCCCTTTATTCTGCTGCAGCTCATCGGACTTCTGCTGGTGATTTTCTGGCCGGAACTGGTGCTGTGGCTGCCGGGGCGGGCCTACGGGTAAGCGTGACACACCGTTTTGTTATTGAGTTGCCAATATGAATACAAAGCAAATAAAGAACGACCATGAATAAGACACCTGAAATCACCCTGTTCATCCAATGCCTTGTGGACAGTCTTTATCCCGAGGCAGGCGAAGCCATGGTTTCCCTGTGCAACCGGCTGGGCATATCCATGGACTGCCCGGATGATCAGACTTGCTGCGGCCAGCCCGCCTTTAACTCCGGATACTGGACGGAGGCCGGTGCCGCCGCCCGGCGGTT
>JAKSBB010000033.1 GCA_022361315.1 Desulfobacterales bacterium | reverse complement strand
TGGTCCATGGATGATGTGGCCCGGATGAGTGAGCTGCTTTTCGGTGAAATTCAACGGTCGGGGGAGGTAACAGTCACCACAGGTCCCATCGTTGACCGTCAGGGAAAGGACCGGACGGCAAAAATTCTCACCATCGGTAATTTTACCGGTATTTACGTGCTGGAAGCCGCAGACGGTGCGCCAAAGGAAACCGGTTTCCTGCTCTACTCCGACGCGAGCCAGCGCCTGTTTGCCCTGTCGCGGCTGCCGTCCAAACGGTTGGCAGACCAGCTGACAGCCTATCTTGACGGGACTTCGGCAAGTGTGCCCATGGACATATCCAAAGGCGGGGCATTGCGCCAGCTTACCCATGAGCTGAATCTGGCGGAGCAGGTACCCAAGGGCGGCCCCATTGTCTGGCCCATCATGATGATCCTGGGGGCGGCCCTGCTCATCCTTCTTGAACGGCTTGTTTTCTTCCTGCGCCGGGGAATAAAGCTTGAGGCCTTTATGCAAAGGGTCAAACGCTTTGTGGACGGGGAAGACTGGGACGGCTGCCGGCGGTTTATGGATGAAAAAAAAGGCCGGCTGGTTCCCAAAGTGCTGCTGGCGGCCCTGGATTTCAGAGACCAGAGCCGGCAGGATATGGAAAATGCTCTTCAGGAGGCAATTCTGGGGGAAATTCCATCCATTGAACGCTTCTTGTCCACCCTGGGAATGCTGGCCGCCATCGCCCCTCTCATGGGACTGCTGGGAACGGTGACCGGGATGATCAACACCTTCCACGTGATTACCTACTACGGTGCCGGTGATCCCCGGATGATGGCCGGCGGGATTTCCGAGGCCCTGGTGACCACCATGCTGGGTCTGGCCGTGGCCATTCCCATCATGCTCTGCCACACCCTGCTGTCACGGAAGGTGGAAACTCAGATTTCCGGGATGGAGGAAAAGGCCGTGGCCTTTGTCAACCTGGTATTCAAGGCCAGGAACGAATGCCGGCCGGAAGGATTGTAAGGACGCGTGCAGGAGATTTTATATATCATATCGGCCCATATCCGTTCCGGTGGCGTGGTGATGTACCCCATCCTCGGGG
>JAKSBB010000606.1 GCA_022361315.1 Desulfobacterales bacterium | reverse complement strand
GGGATGCGTAAGAATTAAAAACGCACCTGATGCACCCATTGTATTAATTTTTTTGGCCGTACTGCTTGAGTTTATTAAGCAGGGTTTTCCTGGTGATGCCCAGTCGGCGGGCCGCTTCACTCTTATTGCCTTCGGCAGCAGCCAGGGTGGACAAAATCGCCTTTTCCTCGACCTTTGACAGACTGATGTTTGACAGATCCTGTTCCGCCGACGGAGGCGCACTCTTTTCGTCTTCAATAAATGCAAGATCCGTCCGGCGGATATAATCCGTTCTGGCCAGTACCACGCCCCGCTCCACGGCATTCATCAACTCCCTCACATTCCCCGGCCAGGCATACCGGATAAGCGTGTCCATGGCATTGGGGGTAAATCCCCGGATGTCCCGTTTGTTTTTCTTTGAGAAATCGTCCAAAAAATGAAGGGCCAGCTCGGGGATATCTTCGGGCCGCTGCCGCAGGGGGGGGATATCGATTCGCACCACGTTCAACCGATAGTACAGGTCTTCCCGGAAGGTCTTTTCTGCGGCCATGGCTTTGAGATCACGGTTGGTGGCGGCGATAACCCGGACGTCCACGGCAATGGTCCGGTCCGATCCCACAGGAGTGATCTCCTTCTCCTGAATTACCCGGAGCAGCTTTGCCTGCATGGCAAGGCTCATCTCCCCGATCTCATCCAGAAGAATGCTGCCCTTATCCGCCAGGAGGAACTTCCCCTTCCGCTTTTTGTCCGCCCCGGTGAATGCGCCGCGCTCATGGCCGAACAGCTCTGATTCCAGAAGGGTTTCGGTGATGGCAGCGCAGTTGATACGGATATAGGGTGACTCACTTCTCATGCTGTTGTAATGGAGCGCCGCCGACACCAGTTCCTTTCCCGTGCCGGACTCTCCGTTCACCAGAACATTGGCGTCCGTGGGGGCCACCATATTGATGGTATCCAGCAATGCGCCCATGGTAGGACTTTTCCCAAGGATGTTATGGCTGAACTGCTCCCGGGCCAGCTGGTCTTTCAAGGACCGGTTTTCGGTTTTCAAATGCATCCGCTCAAAGATCCGGTCGATCGTCAGCCGGAGCTTGTCAAAATCCAGGGGTTTGGTGAGATAATCATATGCCCCGATCTTCAGGGCCTCCACAGCCGTATCCACGGAGGAATATGCCGTCATGATGATCACAGGTAAGGCGGGGTTATAGCCGTGAATCTGAACCAGGGCCTCCATTCCGGACATCTTCACCATCTTCATGTCCAAAAGGATCAGGTCAAAGGCCCCCTTCTTTACCATATCCACCCCCACATCCCCGTCATCCGCCAGATGGATCTCATACCCCCAGTCCTTCATCAGCGTGTTGAGCATGCGGGCATGGGCGGCATCATCATCCACCACCAGTATATTGTGCTTGGTCACGATAATATCCTTATGTT
>JAKSBB010000516.1 GCA_022361315.1 Desulfobacterales bacterium | reverse complement strand
TTCTTGAATTATAAAACCGGTGTTCAACAATAAAAATGAACCGGGTAAGCCGGTGATTTTGGTGGTATAAGAGGCATAAAACATTCGGAGACACTATGAAGAAAGTAAAAGCGGCCGTGGTTCAGGCCGCATCAGTATTGTTTGACAGGGCCGGGTCCGTGGAAAAGGCCTGTGATCTGGTGGCAGAAGCCGGGGCAAACGGGGCGGAGCTTGTGCTGCTGCCCGAGGCCTTTATCCCTGGATATCCCAGAGGGTTTTCCTTCGGTATGCGCATCGGCAGCCGGAATGAGGCGGGCCGTGATCTCTGGCAGCGGTATTGGGATAATGCCATGGATATCAACGGTCCTGAGGTTGGTATGCTGGGGAAGGCGGCCAAAAAAGCCGGGGTGTATCTGGCCATCGGGGTGATTGAGCGAAATGGGGCCTCCGCCGGGGAAACCCTATACTGCTCCATGCTTTACTTCTCTCCAAAAGGCGAATTGATGGGCATTCACAGGAAGCTGAAGCCCACCGGGTCCGAACGGTTGATCTGGGGGGAAGGAGACGGCAGCACCCTGCCGGTGTTCCCCACCGATCTGGGGAAAATCGGGGGGCTGATCTGCTGGGAGAACTATATGCCCCTGGCCCGCACCGCCATTTACGGCCAGGGTGTGGAGATTTATCTGGCGCCCACGGCGGATTCCCGGGAGAACTGGCAGGCCACCATGCGGCATATCGCCTGCGAAGGCCGCTGCTTTGTCTTGGGGTGTAACCAGTATGTGACCAAGGATATGTATCCTGCGGATCTGCCCACCATCGAAGAGCTGGATGATCAGCCGGATGTGATGTGCCGGGGCGGCAGTGTGATTGTTTCCCCCTTCGGCGAGGTGATGGCAGGCCCTCTCTGGGACGAAGAAGGGATTCTCTATGCCGATCTGGATCTGGCAGAAGTGACCCGGGCGAAAATTGATTTTGATATCACCGGACATTACGCCCGGCCGGACGTGTTCGAGTTGAAGGTGAATACCCGGCCGCAGCGTACGGTGCGCTAAGGCGGCCGGGAGGATTCAATCGTTCTAACCGACGCAACCCAGGCTGGGGTCCTGCACCACAATGGTCCGGCGGCGGCGTTTTTTCTTCACCTGGCACATCAGGGTTTTGTACACCGGGAAACCGGAAATGGGGTCGAACTGCTCAAGGTCAGTCAGGGCATTGACGTTGGCCTTCCGC
>JAKSBB010001179.1 GCA_022361315.1 Desulfobacterales bacterium | reverse complement strand
GTACCAGGCAGATGAGATTATTCTCAACCCCCACCGCCGTACCGGACTACGATCAGCCCCTGACCGTCCGTTATCTCCTCAGGTTCAGCGCGCCTTTATGGATCTCCAGTATTGCCTGGACCGGCTCATTCCCGATTATCAACTACTTCATCGGCAACACCATCGCAACAGAGGCCGGACTTGCCGGATTCAACGTGTTGCGTTCTCTGAACGTTCTTTTGAATTCACCGCTGAATTCCCTGGTAACCGTGGTGCTGATTCTGGGGAACACCGCCTCCATCCTCCGGGTAAGAACCCTGGGCATAGGACTGGGGGGCCTGCTGACCATGGTCAACGGTGTGCTGTGCCTGCCGGAGGTCCATGTCCCCCTGCTCGGCACAGGGTTCAATCTGTCGGGGCTGGCATTACTCTGGGGGGGAGATGCCATCATATTTTTTCTGATTTTCCCGGTATTACTATTGATCCGATTTTACTATGAAGGCCTTTTCATGCGGCTGAAAGCGCCGAAGCTACTTGGGTTGGCCGGCGGCATCAGAATCAGTGTGCTGATAATATCCGGGTTTGTTTTGACCCGGATGTTTCCCGGCCTTAACGGTGTGATGCTGGGAATGGTGCTGATGACGCTTGCCTCGGCATCGGATGCCCTGTTTACGGCTGCGGCCTATGAAATTTCATACCGCCGGGTGAAATCGTAACCCGCAATCATCATTCATCAACGTCAACACTTATCAGATCCAGGCCCAGTCCCCCCGTCACCTTCAGATCGGATGATCCGCAGTGGCAGCCGGTTGATAAATATTTAGCAAGTGCCGGACGAACCGGTACATTTTCAGGAATATCCAGGGTACGGTCTTCGCCGCATGCCCTGCAGGTGAGGACCACCGGAATGGTTTTAAACACAAGTTCAGCGGATTCCGCTGCACTGCCGCGGCTCAGATGGGTAAAAAATACGGCCAGAGAATCCGGCACAATGGCGCTGAAACGACCGACCCCCAGATGAATCCGCGTGATTGTCCGGCCGCCGGATGCGGAAAGCGCCAGATCCAGCATGGCCTGGGCATAGGGTTCTTCATGCACGGTTTGCCCCCCTTCGGGCTTCAGCCATACGGGCGCGAACCCAATTCATCCAGAGATCCAGCCCCTCCCCGGTGATGCAACTGGTCTCAAAAATCTTCAGGGCAGCATTTACGGTGTTTGCGTTTCCGGCCAGTCCGCCTGATGAAGGGGGCAGATGGGGCAAAAGATCTGTTTTGTTGATTACCAGGACATCGGAGCGGATAAAGGCATCCGGGTATTTCAAAGGTTTGTCTCCGCCTTCGGTGGGACTGGCCAGAACAACGGTGTGGGATTGCCCCAGATCCCAGGCAGCAGGGCAGAGCAGATTTCCCACATTCTCGATAATGATCAGGTCTGTTTCACTGAGATCAACCTCATCCAACGCACGGGTTATCATCAATGCATCCAGATGACAGCCGGCCCGGGTATTGATCTGGATGCCGGTGGCACCCAGAGCCGTTATCCGGTCGGCATCCAGGCTGGTATAAGGATCGCCTTCAATCACCACGGCCCGTTTTTCATCTCCGAGGCGTTCAAGGGTTTTCTCGATAAGGGTGGTTTTGCCTGCGCCGGGGGAAGAGACCAGATTGACCACCCAGATCCCCTTTGCAGTAAGAATCTGCCTCAGATTCTCCGCCTCGGCATCATTGCTCCGGGTCACGGACTGCCGGACATCAATCCTTGTTCTTTGCCTTTTTTCCGTCATTTACAGGCGCATCTCACGTCAGGGGTTTCATTTCGATGCAGCCCTCGGGACAGGCGGTGCGACAGAGGCCGCAGCCGTAGCAGCGGGCCGGATCCAGAATCACGGCCTTGCGTTCTCTTTTTTTAACGGTTACCGTCCGGGAGTCATCCTTGGAGAAAGCCTTGTACTGGCATCGTTTGATGCAGATGCCGCAGTGGGAGCACTTGTCTTCGATTTTTTCGGCCCTGAAATGGACCCGGGGATAGACTTTGTCCGAATCCAGAAGACCAGAAGACCGCACCGGAAAACAGCAGCAGGTGCAGCAATTGCAAAAACCGAACAACTCCGTTCCCTCAGCCTGGAGGGTGCCGATGTGCATCAACCCTTCCCGGTCCGTTCTCAGAACAATCTGCTTGCACTCCTCTTTTGTCACCCGGCGGCCAAGCCCCCGGTCCACCGTATACCGGGCACCGTCATCCAGACGGATACAGGCCTCCATCATCCGGCTGCACCCTTCGGTGCTGGCCCTGCAGTCACAATTGACCACGGCATGAAATTCAGCTTTTTCCACCTGTTCAAGGGCCTGTTCCAGCAAAAGAAAATCCTTTTGCTTGATCTGCTGGTAGGCATCGGGATCCTT
>JAKSBB010001040.1 GCA_022361315.1 Desulfobacterales bacterium | reverse complement strand
GTTACAACAAACTGGATCTGGGCGATATCGGCGGCATCCCCCGGGTGCTGGACGCCGGCCAGTGCAACGACTGCTACTCCCTGGCCGTCATCGCCCTGAAACTCAAGGAGGTATTTGGTCTGGAAGACATCAACGACCTGCCCCTCTCCTTTGACATCGGCTGGTACGAGCAGAAGGCCTGTGCCGTTCTCCTGGCCCTGCTCCACCTGGGTGTGAAGGGCATCCGCCTTGGACCCAGCCTCCCGGCCTTTGTTTCCCCCAACGTTCTTAAGGTGCTGGTGGAAAATTTTGATATCAAACCCATTACCGAGCCTGATGCGGACGTAGAAGCCATTATGGCAGGTAACTAAACAGACATTGCCGGGCAGGGCTGCCCTGCCCGGCGTAACCTGAAAACCAATAAGGAAGGTGACACCATGAAATGCCCGGGACAGGATACCCAGTATTGGAATGCAGAAGCCATATTTGAAACCGAATGCCCCGAATGCGGTCACCCCATGGAATTTTTTAAAGATGACGCCACCCGACGCTGCGGCGCTTGCAAAAAGAAGATTGTAAATCCCAAGATGGACTTTGGGTGCGCCTCCTACTGCAAGTTTGCCGAGCAATGCCTGGGCACCCTCCCGGAGGAATGTGTGGCCCAGCGGGACGACCTTCTCAAAGACCGGGTGGCCGTAGAGATGAAGCGGTATTTCAAAACGGATTTTAAACGGATCGGCCATGCCGGAAAAGTGGCCCGGTATGCGGAACAGCTGGGGAAAAAGGAAAAGGCCAACCTGGCCGTGGTTCTCTGCGCCGCTTACCTTCACGATATCGGAATTAAGAACGCGGAGGAAAAGTACAACTCCTCTGCAGCCAAATACCAGGAGCAGGAAGGGCCCCCCGTGGCCAGAGAGATCCTGGAAGGCCTGGGAGCCAAGCCCCCACTGGTGGAGGAGGTCTGTGATATCATCGGCCGCCACCATAGCCCCAAAGAAGAGGAAGACATCAACTTCAAGGTGCTTTACGACGCGGATATGCTGACCAATATGATGGAATGC
>JAKSBB010001221.1 GCA_022361315.1 Desulfobacterales bacterium | reverse complement strand
TCCATGATCCATGCCATGTGCTATTGCCAGGGGCTTGAAAAGCTGATGAATGTTGAAGTGCCCCGGCGCGGACAATTCCTCCGCGTTATCTGGTCCGAACTGCATCGCATTCACAGTCACCTGCTCTGGCTCGGCCTCTATGCCGACGCCTTCGGCTTCGAATCCGTATTCATGCAGTTCTGGAAAATCCGCGAACGCATCATGGATATCAACGAAGCCACTGCCGGAAACCGGGTCATTGTTTCCGTCAACCAGGTGGGCGGCGTCCGCAGAGACCTGTCCCCTTCCCAATGCAATTGGATCCTTGAGGAACTCGACCAGGTGGAAAAAGAAGTGCAGGCACTGGAATCCACCATGTCCAACAACTATACGGTGAAAAAACGCACTGTGGGCAAGGGTATCCTTACCCGTGAAATGGCCTATGAACTTGGGGCTGCCGGCCCGACCCTAAGGGCATCCGGTATCGTTCAGGACATGCGCCAGCTTCAGTACGAAGCCTTCGACGAACTGGATTTCGAACCCGTAGTGGAAACCGATGGTGACGCCTTCGCCCGCGGTGTTGTCCGCTTCAGAGAAACCATTCAGTCAATCGATCTGGTTCGCCAGGCCATTGCCAGACTACCCCAGGGAGACACCTTCGTCAAAGTGAAGGGAAAACCCGAAGGAGAAGTAGTCCAGAGAGTGGAGCAGCCCCGCGGAGAATGCCTTTACTATATCAAAGCAAACAAGACCAAATTCCTGGACCGTCTGAGAATCCGTACCCCAACCTTTGCCAACATACCGCCCCTGGCTGCCATGCTGCCCGGGATGGAACTGGCTGATGTTCCCGTACTCATCCTGTCCATTGACCCCTGTATCAGCTGTACTGAACGATAATCCGGAGGCATGAGATGATAAAGAATATTTTCAAAAACTTCGTATCGAAATCAGCCACCCGCCCCTACCCCATTGAGGTGAGACCCGGATTTGAAAATGCAAGGGGCGAACTGGACAATAAAGTCAACGAGTGTACACTATGCGGCATCTGCGCCAGAAAATGCCCATCCCAGTGCATAAGCGTTTCCAGAAAAGAGAATCTCTGGGAAGTAGATCCTTTTGCCTGTGTCTACTGCGGCATCTGTGTGGAAGCCTGCCCAAAAGACTGCCTCGTACACTATACCGAACATAAAAAGCCGGCAAGGGTAAAAACCCCCCTTGTCCTGAAGAAAGACATATCCCCCGAACTCAAGGTGGTTACCAATGCCTGAGCCGGCTTAACACTATAAACGACGGCGCATCACCCGTTCCACGTAAGCTGCATATCACACACTCCCTTGTATCTTGCATGACGAACAAAGGCCTAACTCCTTAACAATGCCCTGTCGTTTAACGTTCCGGTCCTGATATAACATAGTAGATCCCACTTTCGGAACGGATAAAAAGCCGGGTCCCCTTTTCCCAGGGACCCGGCTTTTTGCTTTTTCTGCATCACACGGTAGATGAAACCACGAAGAACACCAAAAGCACGAAGACAATATAAAGCTTCGTGTCCTTCGTGCGCTTCGTGGTTTACAAATTTTTTGGGGTTTAGCGAAAGTATGAGAATGGAGTTAAATTATGTTTAGCTCTTATTTTTAAAGGCTCTGGCCTTGGCCACCAGAGAAGGGGCCCAGGATTGGGATCCCAGGGCATGAATATGGGTATAGGTACCGAAGGTATTATCCCTGAAAAATCCGTCCTTCTTTTCAAGGATGCCCTTGCCCCGTTCCATACGGAAGGCCATCTGGTCATCCGTATAATCGATGGATTGGATATGGGAGTATCTGAACTCATGGCCCCTGAGCACTTCACCCACCTGGTAAAAGGGGTTCTCATGGACCACCTCCACCTCGGTATAGCCGTGTCCCTGGGGTTTTCTGGACAGGCCGAACCGGATGGGCAGGATGCCTGTCATGGGATAGGTCTGATCTTTCAACTGGATGCTTTCCCCCAGGAAGATCAGTCCACCGCATTCCGCGTAAATGGGAAGTCCTTTGCGGGATAACGCCTTAAGGCTATCCCTGAAAGCCTGATTCTCAGCCAATTGGGGCGCATGGGTTTCCGGGAAGCCGCCCCCCATGTAAATGGCATCCACTTCCGGGATGCTTTCCTGGGTGAGGGGACTTATAAACACGATATCCGCCCCTAAATTTTTAAGGGCATCAAGATTGTCGGGATAGTAGAACTGAAATGCGGAATCACGGACAATGCCGATGGTGACTCTGTCTTCGCCACGAACCTCTATTCGCTCTGCAGGTGTTCCTTCTGCAGCTCCTGTGGAAGCGGGAGATACACCGTCATAGGCACCTGAAGTCACAGCCGTGTAAAGCGCATCTAAATCGATATTATCCCGGGCCACCTTTGCGGCAGCATCAAGGGCCTTATCTGAAAAATCGTGCTCCTCAGAGGTCACAAGCCCCATATGGCGTTCAGGGAAGTCCTCCTGACGTAGTTTAGGTACGGCGCCGAACACGGGCACCTTGCAAAACCGTTCAATATTGGCCCGGACCTTTCCCTCATGCCGTTTGCCGGCCACCCGATTGAGGACGACGCCACAGATGCGAATATCCGGATCAAAATGCATGCACCCCAGCAGCAATGCTGCCATGGTCCGGGTACTCTTGGTGCAGTCCAGCACCAGAAGAACCGGCAGGTTCAGTAATTTGGCCAATTCGGATGTGGAAGTGGAACCGTCCGTATCAATTCCGTCGTAGAGACCCCGGTTGCCTTCGACCACCGCGATGTCGCAGCCCCGGGCATGGGTGAGGTAGGAGTCCCGGACCACCTCTTTTTCACAAAGATAGGTATCCAGGTTGTAGCAGGGGCGACCGGCTGCCCGTGATAGCCAGCCGGCGTCAATATAGTCCGGTCCCTTCTTGAACGGAGCGACCGGTATACTGTTTTGCCTCCATGCGGCAGTTATCCCGAGGGATATTATCGTTTTGCCTGAACCACCCCTGAGTCCGGCAATAACAACTCCAGGGACATTTTCCCAACTGTCTGTCATGAATGCAGCTTTACTTTATCTTATTCTTCGCCTTCGGAGGAATGCTGGATGCCAACACCCTTCAGACCGTACATGGTGGTAGATCCGGAGGACCAGAATTCGAGTTCGCCGGTTTCAACCATCTTGTTAACCACTTTTTTGATGGCACGGGGTTTATCATCAGGGAAGATTTTGTAGAAATCTTTGATGTAAAACTTGGTTTTGTTTTTGGACTTTTTGGTCAGCCAATCCACAACTGCTTTTTTGGCCGCTTCAGTATCGTTAAGAAGATCGCTCATAATAGGCTCCTTTCATTAAACGGATGAGCCGGAGAACACGCGTGTGTACTCCGGCCCATCCTCTATTTAAACTTCAATGTTCAATTAGCTAATCGGTTGATTAGAATTTGAACTGAGTGGACTGACGCCAGCTCATGTAAGCCTGCTGACGGAAATCGTCAATCAGGTGATGGGTGAACTCGAGTTCACAAACTTCAAAGAATTTCTCCCATCCGATTCTTTCAGCCCAGTCACCCAGACGCTCGTACTTGTTGGCGCCTGCGCAGTAAGCTTCAACCATCTTGTTGATGGCGTCGGTCATGGCCGGCCATCTGGGCATATCGTTGGGCAGGAAGCCAACAACAACCTTGGAGAATTTCGGATCGGAAATTCTGTTGGACACTTTACCACCAGCCATCAGTACAATACCGTCACCTTCGGTGTCGGCAAGCGGCATGGAGGGGCACATGGTGTAGCAGTTACCGCAGTACATGCAGCGTTCGTTTTTAACCTCAACGGATTTTACCTCAGTACCGTTGGGCAGTTTCACCTTGGAAGGTTTGATAGCCGCAGTGGGGCAGGAGGCAACAGCCAGAGGAATTTCGCAAACCTTGTCCAGGTATTCATGGTCAAGCATCGGCGGTTTTCTGTGGTAACCGAGAATAGCGATATCAGAACAATGAACCGCACCGCACATGTTCAGGCAGCATGCCATGGAAACACGAAGCTGTGCAGGCATTGCCATTTTCTGGAAATCCTCAAACAATACGTCCATGGTAGCCTTTACGGTACCGGAGGCATCGGTTGCAGGGGTATGGCAGTGAATCCACCCCTGGGTATGAACGATGTTGGTTACACCAGCGCCGGTGCCGCCGATGGGGAACTTAAAGGAGCCGCCGGGGAACTTTCTGGAAGCCAGATCGTTTTTCAGGGGCTCTACTTTGTCCTTGGAGTCAACCATGAACTCAATGTTGTTACGGGTGGTGAAACGTACATACCCGTCACAATGCTTGTCTGCAATATCGCAGATTTCATTGATGTGGGTTGTGGACATCAAACGGGCACCACCACATCTTACGGTATATACTTCATCTCCGGACTCGCCCACGTGAACCAGTACGCCGGGTTCCAGGATTTCATGGTGGGACCATTTGCCTTTATTGTTTGCGATAACAGGAGGATAGAATTCGTTATAGTCTCTGGGCCCGATGTCGGTGATTCTGTTTTCCATCGGTTTGTCGGGATTATACCCTGTAGAAATAAATGCCATTATGATTCTCCCTTTTTATCTTAAGTGATGTTTTCTGTATTCTTCAACGTCACGTTCCCAGCCACCCTCAACTTCGTCCTCTTTCCAGAAGATGTAGGGGTTGGTT
>JAKSBB010000371.1 GCA_022361315.1 Desulfobacterales bacterium | reverse complement strand
GCGCTCGCCGCCGCCGCCAACGCCCCCATCGACCGCACCTTCCCCGAAGCCAAGCTCCAACGCAGCCAACCCGACGCCCCCGTCTCACCCCGCGCCCTGGACCTATACGACCAGCTCCTCGCCCTGTCGCAAACCTGACCGCATTGGGCCGATACAATCCAAGTAGACCCATGTCCCCCGCCGTCGCATCCAACTCGGCCGACCACACCATCACCCGCCCACCATTCAGGCGGTTCTGTCGCAACTGTCGCAAGCCCGTCTCTTACCCCCGCTTCTACAAGCCCCACACCTTCCAGTGCCCCCTCTGCGACTGGCGCGAACCCCTCGACGCCCGCACACAGCTCCAGCCCCCCGGCTCCATCTGCCTCCACACCGTCACACCCAAACCGACCAAACAATCAGCGTATCACATGAAGTGACGAATCACCTCATCTGCTTCATGACCTTCTCCGCAGCCTCAACCGCGGTCGGCACGCGGTGTCGTTTCACAGCTGCCAACGTCTCATCAAAACCCTTCCGCCAGGCATCACTGAGCAGCTGCGCCAAATGTGCATCGCGGTTCCGTTCGAACGCGGCGAACCCCTGCTCCAGCTGCGCCCGGTCGTAAACCTGAAGCGGGTCCGTCTGACCCGTGGCCGCCACCGCCCAGTCGATCATGCCCCGGGCCGAGTGTTCGAAACGAAACAGGTCCATCGTCGCGCTGATCTTCTGACTCAACGAAACAAACGGGTCGTCCACCTTCTCCGGCAACGCCGCCAACCGCTCAATCGGCCCGCGATCACCCAGACTCCCCAACCATCCCCCGGAAGCAGATCTCTCCCCGCCCCCGGAAGTTGATCCCGATGAAACCGCCGTCCCATGGCCCCCGGCGCTCCCGGGGCTTCCGGGGGCCGCCGCCCCCGCCGGTTCCAACGCGATGATGGCCGTGTTGATCGTCACCCGCCCGTGGTTGGCGAACGTCACCACCAGCCGCTGCCCCTTCTGCCCCCCCGCGCTGGCCGGCCGGGCACTCTCCACGCGCCCCTCGCCCCACTCCGGCCG
>JAKSBB010000137.1 GCA_022361315.1 Desulfobacterales bacterium | reverse complement strand
CCCACCAGATCCGGGTCCACGCCCGGCACATCGGGCACCCGGTGATGGGCGACGCGACCTACGGCTCAGGCAACCTGGGCGGCGCGGTCATTCAGGTCGCGGCCGGCGGCACGCTGGACATCCTCGACGACGGCGGGACGGGCCTTGACGCGAACATCTCCGGCGACGGTGATGTCGATGTGCGTGTCTCGTCCCTGGTGTTCAGTGGCAGCCTGTCCGGCTTTACCGGCACGCTGGACCTGATCGGCGGGGATATCCAAATGGTGATGGGCTCGGCCGATTCACAAATTGACGCCGACATCACCGGCAGCGGCGGTGTGATCTTCAACGGCACCGGCACGCACACGCTCAACGGCAACAACGACTACGCGGGTGCGACCGTTGTCCTCGGCGGCACGCTCGCTCTGGGCAACTCGGCAACGCTGACCAATACGGATATCTCCCTGGTTTCTACTGCGGTCACGCTCGACACCACGGGCACCGCGACGGGCGGGTTGTCACTGGGATCGGGGCAGACGCTCTCGGGCACCGGCAGCGTGTTGGGTGATATCGAGGTGACCAGCGGTGCGGGATTGGCGCCGGGCATCATGACGATCTCCGGTTCTTACACGCAGGCGTCGGGTGGCACGATGACCATCGTCGCCAGCGAGTTCGGCGTGGGTGACGTGGCGGTCACCGGCGCGGCGCAGCTCGACGGCGGTCTGCACATCAACCAGGACAGCCCGGTCGTATTGGGTCATTATTACAAGATCCTCACCGCCGATAGCGTTACGGGCACTTTTGATCATTCACAGATCACCGGCACCGAACTCACGCTCACGCCGAACACCGCGGTGGCCGTGCTCTATCTCGACAACGGCACCGACGGCAACGCCGACATCGATCTGGTCCGTATCCTGGCGACCTACGAGGGCGACGCCAACGGCGACGGCATCGTCAACCCGACGGACCTGGCTTCGTTGACGCTGAACTGGCTGGGCACCGGTCAGACCTGGCAGGGCGGCGACTTCAACTACGACGGCACGGTGAATCCCACCGACCTGGCGGCCATGACGCTGAATTGGTTGAACAGCGTCACGCTGGTCGACGGCGATTCGTCCGGCGGCGGCGGCGTGCCCGAACCGACCGCGTTGGCGCTTTTAGGATTGGGGACCGTTGCCCTGATGCGACGGCGTCGATAAGTCGATCGATGAACAGTGTTACAAACAACAACCGACCCCATCGGGGTCGGTTTTTTTACAGCGGTGAATGGCAATCGTGAGGGGTATAGATTACGTGCCGGGCGACTGTGTCATCGCTCGCAGGTACGCGGTGATCGCT
>JAKSBB010000453.1 GCA_022361315.1 Desulfobacterales bacterium | reverse complement strand
CGCTGATTTCTCCGAAAGGATCCAGGTGGGGTTGTCCGCTGATGGCCGCATGGACGGACAACCCGTCCTCGGATGTCTTTGTACCGTTTCCGGCAAGAAAAACCGGATCAAAGGGGGGCTCCACAAGAATGGAAACGCCGGATACGCTCATGCCGTCTTTGCCTTCCTTGGGTGGGGTTTTGACTGCCAGAAGATCTCCGGGATTCACAAAGGGAATCTCTCCACGGTCCCTGAAGTCGATGCGGCCGTCTTCCATGAGTTTGCCCGGGTTGGTGTAATCGATTTCAAAGTGATAGGCTACGTTGCCGTCTTTACCGGGTACAGCGGGCTCGCCAAGGGCAATGGGGAAAGGGGCGTCCTCAGGTGCCACAGAGGTGATCCAGGCGGATATGTCCTTGTCCGCTTCTATGCCGTAAGATATGTCATTCTGCCGCAGCAGATCCAGAATGCCGCTGACCGTCAAGAGCTCCGGTGCGGGAATCTTATCGGTCAGCTGGACAAATGCCCGGGTCTGGTCCTTTGAGAGTGTTACCCGGACAAAATTGGCTAGAAGTAGTTCTTCAACACAATCATCATCTTCCCGGCAGGCTGCTTCGAATTCAGCGTTTTCCGGAGAGGCGAACATGACCTTCAGGAGAGCATCCACCTGTTCATCTCTATTATTCGGCGCCGCTTGTATTGGCGGGGAAGCATCTTCTTCGGTAAATGGGGGAATGCCGTCGTCCGGTTTTTCCAGCCCGGTTTTGGTCGCGGCACTGCAGAAAAGGGCATAGGCAAAATCGGCAAGTTTGAGGAACTCCGATTCAAGGGCCTGGGGATCCATGGGGATGTCATACCGGTCAATCCTGCCGGAAAGGGTGTCAGGCGCTTCTGCCGTCCTGGCCGCTTTTCTCAGTGAAGACCTCAGCAGTAACTTTTCAGCCTTTTTTTCACTGATCTGATCCTGGCACCACTGGTCCTTTTTTTTCAAGCGCCGGGCCATCTGAAACATCTGGCGGTTCTGGTGAACCGTGACCCGTTTCAGTTGCTCGTGTTTCATAATCTGCCTGAACCGTTTCAGGCAGGCCTTTACCCGGTCCAGCAAATCACGGTCTGATGCCGGGGTAACGATACATGCATTTATTTCCGCCTTGTTGATGGCGCGGATCACCAGGTCGGCTTCATTTGACGGTACCATGAGCATGCGCTGGGTGAGCGGTGAAAGGGTGCGGGCCGTCTTGAGGATATCGTCCCCTTCCATTCTGGGTAATTTGTAATTGGTGACAAAGAGGTGAAAGGGGTTTTTACCGGCCGCTTCGAGCCGGGCCAGGGCCGCTTCCGATGCCTTTTCATAGGTAACATTCCAGCCCTGTTCTTCCAGTATCTGCACCACCCGCAGGCCTTGCGCCTCATCGGCATCAAGAACAAGGATTTCGGAGATGGGCGTATCAGTCATGGGTCGCCTCCGGATTTTTTCTTTCCGGTAATTCAATGCCGTTTCTCAGGGCCAGATCATTAAAGGCGTCATATAATGCTGCCAATGTGGCATGATAAAGGGTGTCAAACCGGGCCTGTCTCTCCGAATCCTTCGCATTTGCATAGGCCTCGATCAGGGCAATGGCTGCGGTGGGATTAACCGGGGCGTCGGATTCGGTTTGTTCAAGTTGATTCCGGATATCGGCGATCTCTTTCTCAAGTTTTTTTCGCTGCCGATCGTTTTTTTGGGTTGTCTCAACCAGTTCGGTGTTGAGCTCGTATAGTTTGGCATTCTGCTTTTTGGCCAGTGAAAGCAAGTGGGCGCTTTCCAATTGGTGTTCGTAAAGCCTGAGGCCCGTCCTGACGGCTTCGACCATTTTATTCGCATCCATGGGTTTGGATATATAATGTTGAACCGCCCCTTTGTTGACCGCATTTATGATGGTGTCCAGATCAGAATAGCCTGTGATGAGAAAACGGATGGTGGTGGGTGAAATCTCCTTGGCCCGGGCAAGGAATTCTGTTCCCTTCATCCCGGGCATCCGCTGATCGCAGATAATCAGCGAAAATGGTTGTTTGGTCTTTTCGACATATGACAACGCCACTTCCGCATTTTCCGCATACTCGGATTCCACCTTTAAACTGTTGAGAATCCGGCGGATCGCTTTCCCCACGGCGGCTTCGTCGTCTATGATAAGCACGCGGTGTTTGTGGATTTTCAACCCCTGCCCTTGTGTCATAAATTCGGGTCCTTAAATTCGGGCCAGAGGCCCGACAGATGGATGATGTCAGCTAGTGTAATGGGAATGGTATGGAAAAGCAACGATAAAAGGCGTTTTCATAGATATCGAAATGCATGGGGAGCACATTGGAAAGTGTTAAGAAAGCAATATGATCTACGACATTCGGTGTATTTTAAAACTTTTTTTGAACTTCATCTAAGAATCTGGTATTTTTAGATTTAATGGATTAATTCACACGGCAAGGAGGCCTACCCATGAGAATCAATTCCAACTATGCTTCCCAGCAGGCGATTCAGCAGTCCAATAATGCCAGGTCAGGATTGACAGACTCCCTGAACCGCATCGCCACCGGGAATAAAATCAATAAAGGTGCCGACGATGCCTCCGGCATGATGATCGCATCAAGCCTGAAGAGCCAGTCCCTTGCCATGGGGCAGGCCATGCAGAATGCCAATGAGGGCATTTCCATCACCCAGGTGGCGGACGGTGCCCTGGGAGAGATGACCGAAATCCTTCATTCCATACGCACCAACGTTCTGTCCGCAGCCAACGGCAGCCATTCCGCCGAAAGCCTGCAGGCGATCCAGTCGGATATCAACGGTTCCATTTCCGCCCTGAACGATATTGTTAACAACACCTCCTACAACGGCCAGTCCCTGTTGTCGGGAAGCTTTACAGATAAAAGCTTTTCCATGGGAGATGGGGGAAGTATCGGGCTCTCCATCTCTTCTGTGGCACCGGATCAGCTGGGTGACAGCGAGAGCGGATTCCTTTCGGGGATTGATGTGACCAGTGCTGAAGGCGTTCAGGATGCCCTGGATGTGGTGGATCTGGCCATGGAGCAGATCAACCAGACACGGTCAACCCTGGGGTCCACTCAGAATCAGTTCGACAGCGCCATCCAGAACATGGGGGTGTCCATGGTAAATCTGGAGGCGGCCGGCTCTCAGATCATGGATACGGATCTGGCAGAAGAGGTGATGATAATGAAACAGATGGAGAACCTGGAAAAGGCATCCACCTTTGCCCTTTCCAAGGCCAATGGCTCAAACGATCATCTGCTGAACCTGATTGCTTAGATCGGTTATTTGAATCGAATAAACGTAAAGGCCGTTGCTGATTTTGACATCAGCAACGGCCTTTAATACTTTTACCTGATCAGTACCTAATCTTCCTCTTTCCAGTCCAGGGTTCTGTCCACAGCTTTTTTCCAGCCTTTATAGAGTTTTTCCCGTTTCGTGTCATCCATTTCAGGCTGCCAGGTGGAATGCACGTGCCAGTTTTCCTTCAGGGCATCGGTGTCCGGCCAGAAGCCCACGGCCAGGCCTGCGGCGTAGGCGGCACCCAGGGCGGTGGTCTCGGCCACCATGGGGCGGGTGACGGCCACGTTGAGCATGTCTGCCTGGAATTGCATCAGGGTATTGTTGGCCACCATGCCGCCGTCCACTTTCAGGGATTTCAGGTCCAGTTCATCCCCCAGGTCCTTGAGGATGGCATCGGCAATGTCCCGGGTCTGGAAGGCCGAGGCTT
>JAKSBB010001075.1 GCA_022361315.1 Desulfobacterales bacterium | reverse complement strand
TCAATGGCTTTGTCCACAGCAGCTTTCAGCGGGGGGCTTTGGGTGAAATCCGTTTTGTCTATCATGTACCGCTGACGGTCTTCAGCATACCCGCCGCCGCAGAAGAAAACCGGTTTTCCCCTAGCTGCCCCGAATTTTTCAGCGTAATCCTCAGCCATGAGAATTACCGCAGCACCCTGGTCAACGGTAACAAAGGCATTCATGAATTTGGTATAAGGAAAGGCAATGGGCCGGTTTTGGGCAGTCGGGGTGAGTATTTCCTCAGGTGTACGGACCTGCTTGGTCCAGGCAAATGGGTGGGATGCGGCGGTTCGGCTGAAATCCGACCAGAATTCGGCCACCTGTCTGGTATGCGCTTCAATTGATTTACCAGAGGCTGCCCAGAGCGCGGTTTCAAAAAGAGGGAATCCATGCATGGGGTGTTCAATGCCGTACTTGGTCTCCAGCGGTGTCACCCCCGATGCGTCGTCTCCGTTATAGTCTTCGGGTATGCCCTGGAGCAGGGCACTGTCACGCTGGGTTGCTTCAGGACTTCTCGGGACAGTCTCGTTTCTCGGGACGTAGGCCTCTGCCCCGGCCACCAGTGCCATGTTCAGCTCTCCTCTGGCAATCATGCCTGCCGCCCTGTTAATGAGGGTTTGGGGAGAATTGCCGCCGATTCTGGATTCAAACAGGAATTTTGGTTTGGCACCGATACAGGCGGCCAGGTCTCCGGCAGGTTCCGGACAATAGGCGCTGAGGCTTTTCACAATCAGGATGCCGTCAACCTCTGAAAGGTGCCGGGGTTTTTTCAATCGTTCAGCTGCCGCAACCGATGCCTTCACCATTATGCCCATGGGGTCATCTGCCGGGGTTTTTATATCTTTCGGCTGGGTGATCTGTCCCCAACCGGCAACAACAACGTTGGTAGTCATGGGTTATTCCTGTGTATCTTCGGTTTCTGAGCGTTTGTTTCGTATACCAAATGAGAAGCGCTTATCCGTATATTTTCGGTGGTCTGATGTGTCATAGGTGCGTTCCGTTACCAGGATGTCATTTGTCCCGGTTATCCGCATCAGAGTAGAGCAGCGGGTGCCGTATGTGGGGCTCTGTATAAACAGCGGGGACAGAATTCGTTCCCATTCCAGGCCGACACCTGTGTCCGGCAGAGCTTTTTCAGGCGGCTGTGCCTTGTCTGTTAGCACCTTGAACAACGCGTTGTCGTCCATGGGCGACGCTTTAACCACGGACTGGAATTCAGCTTTGCCCCGTTCCACCTTCGGCCATGGGGTGTCAAGCAGGTGGTTGCTCAACCCGTGCCATCCGGGCGGCACCTGTTGGATATCCCCCTGTCGGTTGCTATACCAGAAGACACCCCCTGCGTCTCCGGCCAGGAGGTTGAATCCGTTATATGCCGATGCTGTTTTCCCGATGTCGTGCATGGCTTCCTGAACACTGGCCGGATGGTTGAGGATGTTGAGCACCAATTCCCCTCTTGACGGGGCACGGGATTTGACATCTCTGAGATCCCGGTAATTTGTCAGGGCGGCGAACCTTCCTGCGTTGCTCACCCCCATCCAGGTACCGCCGGCTTCAAGGTCTCTGCCGGCCAGGATATGGGGGGCATCAGCCCAGAATTCCATGGCCCGGGTGGGTCGGACATAAAACTCATCCCGGTTGGCAGCCAGGATTAGCGGGAGGTCCGGAGATGTCTCTACACCGAACAGTATCAGGCACATGGAGTTTTCCTTGTTTTTTACGGGACTGTCTGTTATTCAGCCTACTGGAGTATTATTTAACTGTTCGCTAAGGAAAAATCAATTATATTTGGAGGTGTTAAGATGCAAGATGTAGTAATCGTCAGCGGCGTAAGAACACCGGTGGGATCCTTCGGCGGTTCGTTGAAAGCTGTCCCGGTGGTTGAGCTGGGGACTTATGTCATGAAAGATGTACTTAAACGGGCGGGGCTGAAGCCAGCCGTGGATGCGGCTCAGGCGGAATTCTCACCCGATACCCTGAAAGACCAGGGTACCATTGACCTTGAAAAAAAGGGATATGATTACGACGACGGCCTGAAAGATATTTTCATCGATGAGGTCATCATGGGCAATGTGCTTCAGGCTGCCCAGGGGCAGAACACCGCCCGCCAGGCCATGATCGGTGCCGGCTATAACCGGCAGACAGCAGCTTTTACCATAAATAAAATCTGCGGTTCAGGCCTCAAGGCCATTGCTTTAGGCGCCCAGGCCATAATGGCAGGTCAGGCCGACGTCATTGTTGCCGGTGGCCAGGAAAGTATGAGCAACGCCCCCATGGCCCTTCCCAAGGCCCGATGGGGTCATAGAATGGAACTTACCGGTGAGGGGCCCGTCCTTGACCTCATGGTTTACGACGGCCTCTACGAGATTTTCTATGGCTACCACATGGGCCAGACGGCGGAAAATATTGTTGAAAAATACGGTATCTCCCGGGAAGAGCAGGATCAGCTTGCCGTTCTCAGCCATAACCGCGCCTTTGCCGCCGTCAATGACGGCACCTTTGCCCAGGAGATCGTTCCCGTCACCATCCGTCACCGCAAGGGTGATATCCTGGTGGACAAGGACGAACGTCCCATGGAAACCAGTATGGAAAAAATGGCAAAACTCCGCCCGGCATTTAAAAAAGACGGGTCTGTTACTGCGGGCAACGCCTCCGGTATCAATGACGGCGCTGCTGCCGTTCTTATGATGTCCGAAGCCAAAGCGGATGAACTGGGGCTGGAAAAATTGGCCAAGGTGAAGGCCTTTGCCTCCGGCGGTCTGGATCCAGCCTACATGGGACTCGGTCCCGTACCGGCTGTGAGAAAAGTCTTGAAGCAGACCGGCATGGCCGTCAGCGATATCGATATGATCGAACTCAACGAAGCCTTTGCCGCCCAGGCCATCGGCTGCATGAAAGAGCTGGATATCGACATGGAGAAACCCAATGAACTGGGGTCCGGTATCTCCATCGGTCATCCC
>JAKSBB010000526.1 GCA_022361315.1 Desulfobacterales bacterium | reverse complement strand
GGGCGGGGGACCAAATCAAACGGGCTTATCTACGGTTCGACTACACCATGGCGTTGGACGGCGAATCCGTGGCCACGGGCGAGGCTTGGGCGGCGCTCACCCGCCCCTTCGCCAAAACCAAAGCGGAACGACAAATCGACGCCCTGCCGGGACCGCTCGACTTCTTGATCCCCCAGACGCTGGACACCCTGCCCATGGTGGCCCCGACCCCGACCTCTGCCCTGCTTCACTCCGCCACGATGGTTAAAGCCGGCGTATATCTGGTGATCCGCTTTGCACCCGCATTCCAGGGTACGACCCTGAGTACTGCGGTGGCCATATGCGGCGCCTTTACATTTCTGTCTGCAGCGGCCCTTGCCATCGGTCAGCGTAACGGCAAAAAAGTACTGGCCTACTCCACCATCTCCAACCTGGGACTGATCCTGGCCTGCGCCGGTATCAATACCCATGCGGCCATCACCGCAGCTATTCTGCTGGTGATTTTCCATGCGGTATCAAAAGCATTGTTGTTCCTGTGCATGGGCTCCATCGAGCAGCACATCGGTAGCCGGGATATCGAAGACATGCGGGGCCTGTTTGGGGAGATGCCCAAAACCGCCATGATCATCACCATGGGTATCCTTACCATGATCCTGCCGCCCTTCGGCATGCTGCTGGGCAAATGGATGGCCATTGAATCCGCAGCCGGTAACCTGTTTACCCTGCTGATGCTGGCGCTCGGATCCGCACTGACCGTGGTATACTGGGCCAGGTGGGCCGGTATACTCATGGGCTCTGATTATAAGGGAGAATCCAGTCCCGAACATCTGCCGGATATGGCCAGATATCCCCTGCTGATTCTCCTGGGCTCCGCCATCGTGCTGAGTATTCTCGCCCCCTTCATCTATTCCAAGATGATCCTCACCGACTTTACCGGCACTGCCGGATATGCCGTCACCAACGGTGTCATGACCAACGCTGCCGGTACCTTTGCCGTCATTCCACTGTTCATGATTGCCATCGGTGTCTTCCTGTTTGCCTTGATCAAATCAGGTCCGGGCAAAAAGGGCACCAAGATCACCGGTCCCTATATGTCCGGCATCAGCGGAGAGGAAAACGGGACTTACATCGGCCCCATGAATAAAATCACCGCCAGTGTGCAGAGCAATTACTACCTGTCCGCCTTTTTCGGTGAAAAGCGCCTGTCCGGCATCGTCAATGCCACGGCCTGCGCACTCATCCTCATCATGATAGGAGCATCCATATAATGACACTTGTGTATGCCATACTGGGTGTGGTCCTGGCACCGTTCGCCGGCATTCTTGTGGCCGGGCTCGACCGCATCCTTACCGCTAAATTTCAATCCAGAACCGGACCGCCCCTGCTGCAGCCCATGTACGATATCGCCAAACTCTGGGCCAAGGAACCCATGATCGCTCACCGGTTTCAGCCGCTTTGCGTATACATTTACCTGGCCGCCGCCATGGTATCTGTGGGACTCTTTTTCGCCCAGTCAGATCTCCTGCTGATCTTCTTTGTCCAGGCTGTGGGGGCCATTTTTCTGGTCATCGGGGCCTTCCTTGTGCCGTCCCCTTTCAGCCAGGCCGGCGCCAACCGGGAACTGATTCAGATCCTGACCTACGAACCCCTGATCATCATCGTACTGGCAGGTATTTACTTAACCACCGGCAGTTTCAATATCTCGGCCATTTACGCCATGGACAAACCGCTGCTGATCAACCTGCCGCTGCTGTTCATCGTGTTCGGATATGCACTGACCATCAAGCTGAGAAAGTCACCCTTTGACATCTCCGCCTCCCACCACGCCCATCAGGAACTGGTAAGGGGCGTGCTGACCGAATACTCCGGCCGCATGCTGGCCATGATTGAAATCGCCCACCTGTACGAGACCATCCTGATTCTAGGCCTTTGCTCCCTGTTCTGGACCACCAGCATCTGGGGCATGGTTGTCCTGCTGGCAGTGACTTACCTGGCCGAAATTATTGTGGACAATATCTCCGCCCGGATGTCCTTTCGCTGGATGCTGAAGTCTGTATGGACCACCGGCCTTGCACTCTCGGCCATCAACCTGATCTGGCTCTACTCAGGAGGAAGATTCTAAAATGCTGAAGAAAATCGTTGAACAATCACAATTAAAATCCCCCTGGCTGGTCCATTACGATTGCGGTTCCTGCAACGGCTGCGATATTGAAACACTGGCCTGCCTGACCCCGCTTTACGACGTCGAACGCTTCGGTGTGCTTAATATCGGCAACCCCAAACATGCGGATGTCCTGATTGTTACCGGCACCGTGAACAACCGCAACAAAAAGGTCCTCAAGCAGATTTACGAGCAGATGCCTTCCCCGAAAATTGTTATCGCCATCGGGGCCTGTGGCCTATCCGGCGGTATCTTCCGGGAAGCCTATAATGTGGTTGGCGGCGTAGACAAGGTAATTCCCGTGGACGTCTATGTACCGGGATGCCCTGCGAAACCCGAAGCCATTATTGACGGCGTGGTCGAAGGCCTCGCAAAACTGGCTGAAGTACAACAGGCCGGAAAAACCAAGAAGGAGGCCATTGCCAGTTAGGCAATGGCTCAAGGAAAATCAATATGCAGTCCCTTGATATCACGAAAGAAACCCTGAGACAGGAAGGTGAACGCCTCAAAGCGGAAGGCTGGCGGTTTGTCACCATCACCTGCCTTGAGTTGGACGAAACTACCCTGGAAATGATCTATCACTTTGACAAGGATCTGGAAATCATCCATTACCGGATGCAGATCCCCAAAGCCGAACCCACGCCCAGCCTGTCACCGGTCTTTTTCGCCGCCTTCCTGGTGGAGAATGAAATATACGACCAGTTCGGCATCAAATTCGACGAGCTTGTTCTGGACTTCGGCGGCACCCTTTATCTGGATGACAACGACGATATTACGGCCACCCCTTTCTGCAAGTTCGGTGTAAAAAAAGCCGACACCTCTGCTGACGCCAAGTAGTTTAAGCCCGGATGTAATCCCCTAAAGAAAACAAAGAGAGTTTATATATGTCTAAAACCATTGTACCTTTCGGCCCTCAGCACCCCGTGCTTCCCGAGCCTATCCACCTCTCCCTCACCGTCGAGGATGAAGTGGTTAAAGAAGCGGTGCCTGCCTTCGGCTACGTCCACCGGGGTCTTGAAAAACTTGCCGAAAAAAGAGATTTCCACCAGATGATCCAGGTTGTGGAGCGGGTCTGCGGCATCTGTTCCATGATCCATGCCATGTGCTATTGCCAGGGGCTTGAAAAGCTGATGAATGTTGAAGTGCCCCGGCGCGGACAATTCCTCCGCGTTATCTGGTCCGAACTGCATCGCATTCACAGTCACCTGCTCTGGCTCGGCCTCTAT
>JAKSBB010000312.1 GCA_022361315.1 Desulfobacterales bacterium | reverse complement strand
TGCCGATTTTTATGTTGCTGAACAAAGATTTCCTAAAGCGGCGGGTTGATCGGCTTCTGGGACGAATCAACACCGTATCCGGCTATATCCTGCCCGTTCTGCTGATAACCTGTGCAGAGTTTTTTAACACCTTTCATCCGGAGACCTTCGGGCGCAGAGATTTCGGTGGGTGGGGGCTGTTGACTTATCTAACCGTGTTCCTCTGCGGATATGTGCTGATGAGCCATCCCGGATACAGGCAGCGGCTGGTGGCTGCCCGGCGCGGTTTTTTAGGGCTGGGGATCGCCCTGTTTGTTTTGGGGTACGCCTTGTTTCAAAACGGCTATGACGGTCAGGAGGGCCTGTTTTCGCTGGTTCGCGGCATGAATATGTGGGCCTGGCTGTCCGCCATGTTCGGGTATGCAGGGACCTATGGGAAACGGTCAAATAAATTCCTGGCGGTGACCCATCCCATGGTGATGCCGGTTTACATCCTGCATCAGACCATCATCGTGATGCTGGGGTATTGCCTGGCCGGGACGGTAATGCCGGTGATGGTAAAAATGGGCATACTTTTTTCGGGGGCTTTGGCCCTGGTTGTGCTATGTTATGTGGTGGCAATCACCCCCAGCAGGGTAATGCGGATTTTATTCGGGATGAAAAGGGCAAATGATCTTCGGCACACCCAGACAGCATGACACCAGATATACCTGGATCGTCACATTCATGGTGACGACCTTTGCCTGGATGGTGAACACCGGTATTTTCGTGACGGAACGCCTGATTGTGGGAAAGCCCGGCGGCTACGGGCAGATCCTGGTCAACGAAATAACCGGATCTTACTCTGTGCTGCTGCTCATGCCCGGCCTTTTGTGGGGATTTCGCCGGTTCCCCCTCACAAGAAACAGATGGGTGGTACCCTTCGGCTTCCAGACACTGTCCGTGGTGATCTTCGGCTTCTGTCACACCACGTTGATGACCTTGACCCGTAAAGCTATTTATGCGGGAATCGGCTGGGAGAGTTATGATCCGGGAAATCTGGGGTTCCGTTACCTCATGGAGTTCCAGAAACAGTTCCTGATTTTCTGGTTTATTTACGGCGTTTACGTCCTGTTCAAATACGTCCGGAAAACCCAGGAGGAACGGCTGCGGGCTTCCCAACTGGAAAAGCAGCTTTTCCGTACCCGCCTCCAGGTGCTGAAGGAGCAGTTGAATCCCCATTTTCTTTTCAATACATTGAATATGATCTCTTCAACCATGTATGAGGATGTGGACCGGGCAGACCGGATGCTTGTCCACCTCAGTGATTTTCTCCGCCTGACCCTTGCCGGGAACAATTCCCAGACCATGACCATGGCCCATGAGATGGATCTTCTGACCCACTATCTTAAGATCATGGAAGCACGGTTTGGAGAACACCTGGAAGTTGAGGTGAATGCAGAGGAGGATACGGAAAGGGCGTTGTTTCCCTCCCTGGTGCTCCAGACCCTGGTGGAAAATTCCATCAAGCACGGGATGGGCAAGACCGGCCACAGGCTAAACATTCAGGTACGGTCCAACAGGGTGGGGGAACAATTGTCGGTCCGTGTCAGGGATAACGGACCCGGCCTATCGCAAAAGAACGGTATG
>JAKSBB010000771.1 GCA_022361315.1 Desulfobacterales bacterium | reverse complement strand
CTGGTTGTCAAACGGGCTGAAAAGCGATAGTTCCGCGGCTATGGATGTATGATACATGCACAGAATGCCGAGGATCAGCATCATCAGTGTTATCCATGCGGTTTTCTTCATGGGGTTTCCCCTTGCTCAGCCGGTGAGGAAGCCCTGGGGGTGAACCGGGACGGGTCGTTTGGTTCTGTATTCGTCTGCGCGCTTTTAGGTTGCAGTTCGTTGCTGCACAGTCTGGTTCTGAAGTCCGGGGACAGGGGGTAGGCAAGCACCAGTTTGGGTTGGGTGGTGTAGATTTTGTTCTTCCGTACGAGCCCCTTGCCTGTTGTTCTGCCCAGCAACTGCCAGTTGGCCGCCAGGTAGCAGGTGCCCCGGTAGCGTTCTGGGTCTACAAATGTTTCAAGAAGTACAGGGCTGTATCCCCATTTGTTCTTCCAGTCCCCGGATATAAGGCCGGCAACTTTTCCCAGAACGTGGCTGGCAAGATAGGGGACCCGGACCCAGGGGAAAATTAAAAACCGGGTATTGTTTACCACCCAGGGGAGTCCGGCAGTACGCTGGTTTGCCGACCAGCCGATCCATTGGTCTCGGCTGGTAATCGCCCGGGCTGCCCCGGAAAAGAGAATGCATCCGAGAAAGGTGTCGGCTGAACGGATGAAATACCGGATTCTGTAGCCGATTGGTTTTTTGTATCCCAGGTAGTGGTACCGGTCTATGTATTCATTGAAGAGCCGTACTTCAGAGGTGGTTGCAGGTTGTGTGAGCGTCACCGGTCCAAGGGCCTTCAGTGTTGAGTTGATCGGTGGGCCGGGTGCTGTTTGGGCCGTATGACGGATGCGTGTGGGAATTGGTTTTGCAATGGATTTTTTTACCGGTAAGGTGAAATGCCCCTGCGCCTCAAATGACAACATCATTTTCAGGCACGCATCCCATTTGTTGGTACCGGAAGGGGTTCGCCAGTTGAGGTGCTCACAGATGGTGTGGATCAGTTCTTTTCTGCTGAGGTTTCCGAACATCTTTACCGTTTCCCGGATTTCTTCAAACTCACGGGAGGTAATGGGGCGTCCGCAGCATGTGGTCACAGGGCTTTCCTGGTTAAGCATGTGAATCGTTCCTCTCTGGGTTACAAGGATTCAATGCTACCTTTAGCAAAGGTAAAGGTGGTTGTCTATACTTTTTTGCACAGCATCATGGTGGGCAGACAAAAGGTCGCTGACAAAAGACCCGGCTCACCAAATCAGATTTTACGTATCCAATTGTAGCCTTACCAAAATGGTGGGCCGCTGTCTACCAAAATTATTAATTTGCCGATTTTACCCTTAACAGAAGCCGGAGCAGATGTCTACCTTTTTCTCTAGTACCCTTGCGAACGGTTTGATTTTTGTTGTATTTGGCAGGGGCTTTTATTATACAAGAGCCAGTTTGATCCGAACCACGAACCGTAAATAATTGCCAATAGGGAGCACCGGCTTGAAAAAGATTCTTGTGTCCGTTCTGCTTGTCAGTTGCCTGATAACCCTTGTCCATGCACAAACGGAAAAAGCCCTGTTTGAATCCGGTGTTGCCCAGATGAAAGCGGATAAATATCACGAGGCAATAGAGACGTTCACTCGCCTGATCGACATGGTGCCCGGCAACCCTGACGTATATAAGAACAGAGGGGTGGCCCATATGAAACTGAATCAATATGATAAGGCCATCGCAGATTTCGAAAAGACCAGAGAAATAAAACCGGATCTCAAGGGGTTGTATTCAAACCTTGGCGTCGCCTGGTATTATAAAGGTGACTATATTCAGGCCGTCAAAAACTACAATATGGAGATCTCACTGACACCTGACAATTATTACGCCTATTTTAACCGGGCGATTTGCCGGGCCGAACTTCAGGAGTATGATTTAAGTCTTAAGGATGTTGAGACGGCTTTGAGCTTCGCACCGAAGTTCTACCTGGCCCTATGTCTGAAGGGGGATATCCTGGCTAAGACCGGGCATTACAATAAGGCAAGGGACGCATACAAACAGGCGGTTGCACTGGATCCGGATCATCCCTACGCCGGAGATCAGCTGGCTGAACTCAACCGGAAGTATCCTGCCGAACCGGCACCTGAGGCCGCGGATTTGGTTGTTAAAAAGGAACTGCCAAAAAAGGCAAGGACTATACCCGGGCATAAGGTGGGTGACCCTGCCCCGAAGACGGCGTCCGTTTCCGGGGATGAACCCAAGTTTGATGCCATGAAATCACCTGAACCAGAGGCTACCAAGGAACCACAGCCCTCCAAAACTCCCCGGGTGGCCACCGATCCAATTCCACGGATGCCGGAATTGCTTTCCGGTTACGAACTTCAGGCCGGTGCCTTTGGGAAGCAGAGTAATGCAGAGAAAAGACACCGGGTTTTGCAGAATGAAGGGTATCCCGCACGCGTGGTTGTCATGAAGCGGCCATCCGGAAAAACCTGGTTCCTGGTCCGTATGGGGGCATATAAAACCAAATCGGCGGCAAAAGCAGATCTGGAAACGATGAAGGAAAAACTGGACATGGATATTATCGTACGGCCGGCCGGCCGGTTCTAAGACAAGGAGATTTTGGTGGAAGCGTATAATCTGATCAGTTTTGCGGGATTGTTTGTTCTTCTGGCCATGGCATGGGGGATTGCCAGGATTTTCTTTGGAGAGCGCCAGGGGGTAAACTGGCACCTTCTGGGGTGGGGGATTGGCCTTCAACTGCTGTTTGCCCTTTTCATATTTGTTGTTCCCGCCGGGATTTCCATATTCAGGGCTGTGAATGATTTTACGGTGAAGATATTGGCAGCCTCTGCAAAAGGGGCGCAGTTTGCCTTCGGCCCTTTGGCCCTGCCACCGGGGACTGAAGGCTCCATTGGATTTATTTTTGCGTTTCAGGCCATTCCCGCTATCCTCTTCTTCTCTGCGCTGGTTTCTATTCTGTACTATTATAATATCCTGCCGTTTATCATCCGACAGTTTGCAAAGGCTTTTACGAAGCTGATGCGTATTTCAGGTGCTGAGGCCCTGTGTGCGGCTTCCAATATTTTTGTGGGGGTGGAGTCTGCCTTCACGGTGCGCCCACACATCGATAAAATGACCAAATCAGAGCTTTGCACCATCGTGACGGCCGGAATGGCCACGGTGGCATCAAATGTTCTGGCACTTTACGTGTTTACCCTGCATTCCACCTTTCCATCCATTGCCGGTCATCTGATTTCCGCCTCATTTTTATCTGCCCCTGCGGCATTGGTGATGGCCAAGCTGTTTTTTCCGGAGACAGAAACCCCCAGAACCCTGGGTAAAACGGTGAACATCAGTTATGAGAGGGATTCCAATCTCTTTGAAGCCGTTATCAACGGGGCGGCAACAGGGTTAAAAGTGGCATTCAGCATTGTGGGGCTGTTGATTGCCGTGCTCGGCCTTGTGGCCCTGGTGGATCTGCTGCTCGGCAGTGCATCGGATATGATAAACCAATGGGCGGGAACCGCCATGACCTGGTCGCTGAAGGGCATACTCGGGTACCTATTCTACCCCTTTACCCTGATCATCGGCATCCCGGTTGAAGACGCTGGTTTGATTTCAACAATCATCGGGGAGCGCATCATTCTCACCGAAGTGGCCTCTTACCAGGATCTGGCCAGGGCATTGGCTGAGAATGCATTGGTCCACGGCAGATCTGCAGTGATCACCACATATGCCCTTTGCGGGTTTGCCCACGTGGCTTCCATGGCTATCTTTGTGGGGGGGATTGCCGCGCTGGCACCGGAGCGCACCGCCGATATATCGTCGGTCGGGCCCAGGGCCTTGCTTGCCTCAACCTTTGCCTGTCTGATGACGGCTTGCGTGGCCGGTACATTTTATACCAATACCAGCCTGCTGATCGGGAACTGAGCCATGAACCGTACCTTTGATCTTTCTGTTTTTGAAACACGCCTGAAAGCAGGTGCCGAAATCCTCGGCATTACGCTTACAGATGAACAAACAGGTGCGATGGCATGTCATGCCCGTGAACTATGGGCATGGAATAAAAAGATCAATCTCACCGCCATCACAGACCCGCTGGCATCTGCGGAAAAGCACTTTGTGGATGCCCTGGCGGTGCTGCCGTTTCTGGGGAATGAAACACGGATCATGGATATGGGATCCGGTGGTGGGTTTCCGGCGATCCCTCTAAAAATTCTCGCCCCTTCCGTTTCCTTCACCATGGTTGATTCTGTACGCAAGAAGGTAAATTTCATGAATCACGTGGCCAGACAATTGAAACTGGAAGGGATCAAGGCGGTACACAGCCGGGTGGAAGAACTTGCAAAATCACCCGATCACGCCTGTACTTACGACGCAGTAATTTCCAGAGGTTTCACCGGTCTTGAGGCCTTTGCAGACTTGGCGCTGCCCATGCTCACCCAAGGTGGCTGCATCTATGCGCTCAAGGGAAAGCAGGCCCTTGAAGAAGTTACCCCGGGCCTGCAGGAGCGGTTTTACATTACCCACGATCACTATCTGCTGCCTTTTGAAAAATCGGACCGCTATCTGATTAAGCTCATCTCCAAATAAGCGTGTCCTGGAATTAAATTCAGTCATTTTGCAGCCATAAAAATTTAACTCATTTCCCCGGAGCATCGCGCACGAATGGTGCTCATGAACCGTGCTCTCCTGCTCCCGTTCTTTTTGCTTGACAACTACTTCGAACCACCTGTATTTATGCGCCCTTATGAGGAAAATCGCTTGGGTTTTCTGTGTTGTTTATTCCAGGAATAAAGCCTCAATCAAAATATCTACGGTGCATCGCACCCGAGTCTGTGAGTAAGGAGAATATACCATGTTTCAAAACTTTGGCCTAAGAGCCAAAATGCTGCTGTCCATCTGCGGTGTTGTGTTGGTGTCCTATGCGGTCACCATTGTTTATATCACTGGGAATGCCACCTCGGTTTCCAGGGAAAAGGCAGAGGAAACTGCCCACGAGATTGCCCTGAAGTACGGGGGAATGATCCGGTCTGAAATGGATCATGCCATGGGTGTTGCCCGCAGTGTGGCCCATGTTTTTGAGGGGATGAAGAAGAGTGAAAACACACCATCCAGGACAGATATGAATGAAATCCTCAAGCAGGTGCTATCCAGAAATCCTGATTTTATTGCCATAGACACCTGCTGGGAACCCAATGCCCTGGACGGCCGGGATGCCGACTTCATCAATCAACCCGGTCACGATGCCACCGGCCGCTTTGTCCCCTATTGGCACAGGGGGAACGGCCCCATCGTGGTGGAACCCCTGGTGGATTTTGATACGGAAAGCTGGTACACGGTGCCCCGGGATACGGGCAAGGAGGTACTCACCAATCCCTATGTGTACCCGGTGGGAGGCAAGGATGTCCTGATGGCAACGGTGGTGGCCCCCATCAAGCACGAGAACAGATTTGTCGGTATGGTTGCCATTGACATTTCACTGGATGCCTTCGCAAAGATGGTGGATAAGATCAGGCCTTTTGACCTGGGATACGGTTACCTTATTGCAAATGACGGATATATGGTGGCCCATCCGGTGAAGGATGCCGTCGGGAAAAATGTAAAGGATCTCATAAGCAATGAAGCGGCCGGAGATTTGATGAGGGCGGTGGCTTCCGGAAAGCCACACACCATGGTCAGAAAGGCCATGAGTGGCAGCGGAGAGTCCGTCCAGATAAACGTACCCATCTTCGTAGGGCAGACCGACACCCCATGGAGTATCGGAGTTTCAATTCCCATGGATAAGATCCTTGAGGGGCCGAGGCATCTGAGAAATATGGCTGCCATCATCGGCATTGTGGCCATTGCCGTCCTTGTTGTTGTTGTCTTTTATATTTCCCAGGTTCTGGTTACCCGTCCGCTGGGTCAGGTCATCGAAGGCCTTAAAGACATCGCGGAAGGGGAGGGGGACCTTACCATGCTCCTGCCCGTTCGGAGCAAAGACGAGATCGGTACGCTTTCAGGATGGTTCAACACCTTTATTGAAAAACTTCAGCAGGTGGTGGGGGATCTGGCAGGCAATGCCAAAGACATAGATAAATCCTCTGTCGGTCTGTTGGCAATCGCCGGCAATGTCTCTGACAATGCAAGGGAAACCTCGGAAAAATCCACCGGCGTCTCTGCCGCCCTGGAAGAGATGTCGGCCACTTCTTTCACCGTAGCAGCCACCATGGAGCAGGCGTCCGCCAATATTTCCATGGTGGCAACCTCGGCGGATGAGATGGCTTCCACGATCAATGAGATCGCAAAAAATTCCGAAACCGCCAGAGGCATAACCGAATCTGCCGTATCCCAGGCCGATCAGACATCCAGACAGATGGGACATTTGGGAACTGCCGCTGCAGATATCGGTAAGGTGACCGATACCATCTCAGACATCTCGGAGCAGACCAACCTGCTGGCCCTGAATGCCACCATTGAAGCGGCCCGGGCAGGGGAGGCGGGTAAAGGATTTGCCGTGGTTGCCAATGAAATCAAGGACCTGGCGAACCAGACTGCCACAGCCACCAAAGGCATTCAGGAGAAGGTGGACGGCATCCAGAGCGTCACCAAAGGCGCTGTCCGTGAGATCAGCCAGATCACGGATATAATCAACCAGGTGAATGAGATTGTCGTCACCATTGCCACTGCAGTGGAAGAGCAGTCCGCAGCCACCGGTGAAATTGCCCGGAACATTGCCCAGGCGGCCCAGGGCATTAACGACGTAAATGACAACGTGAGCCAGAGTTCCGTTGTGGCCGGTGATATCTCTAAAGACATGACCGGCGTGAACCGTAATGCAGAGCAGATGTCGGACAGAAGTGCCGAGGTTCACAGCAACGCCGATGAACTGGCCCGGTTGGCCGGTAAACTAAAGCAGATTGTGGATTTGTTTAAAATTTAATCCGGATCCTCCATCCCAGCCCCGGAATCCACAGGCGGATTGCCGGGGCTGTTTTCTTTTGGCCGGTTGTCACAAAACGCTTAATTCTTGACTTTTTGGGGCGTTGGCATTAGAAAGAGAGGTTCACATAATGAATGTCAACTCAATGTCCGAATACCGGAGGAATGATGGATTATAAAAAAACACTGAACCTGCCTTCGACCAAGTTTGCCATGAAGGCCAATCTTCCCCAGAGAGAACCGCAAATGCTCAAAGCCTGGGAAGAGAAAAAGATTTACGATAAACTTCGGGAACAGTCAAAAGACAAGCCTGTCTTTATTCTCCACGACGGCCCTCCCTATGCCAACGGCCATCTCCACATGGGCCATGCCATCAATAAAATCCTCAAGGACATCATTATACGGTCCCGCCAGATGAACGGGTTTAACGCCCCTTATGTGCCGGGCTGGGACTGTCACGGTCTGCCCATTGAGCACAACGTGGATAAAAAACTGGGCAGCAAAAAGAAAAAGATGACCCCGGTACAAGTGCGGCGGGAGTGCCGGAACTATGCCGCCAAGTTCGTGGATATCCAGAGAGAAGAGTTTAAACGCTTTGGCGTGGCCGGGGAATGGGACGAACCCTACCTCACCATGAATTACCCCTACGAGGCCAGAATTGCCAAGGAGTGTGGTGAGTTTGCCCTGTCCGGAGACATGTTCCTGGGTAAAAAACCCATCTACTGGTGCCCGAGCTGCCAGACAGCCCTGGCAGAAGCTGAGATCGAGTACCATGACCATACCTCTCCGTCCATTTACGTGAAGTTTCCCGTCAAGGATGATGTCTCTTCCCTAATCCCGGAAGCCGGAGACGAGACCGTATCCATGGTGATCTGGACCACCACGCCCTGGACACTGCCGGCCAACCTGGGGGTCTGCCTCCACCCGGATTTTATTTATGCCGCCGTTAAAACAGAGGGCCACGGTGTACTGGTTGTGGCCAAGGATCTTGTTGAAAAGGTGATGGCTGAGTTCGGCATTGAAGGCTTTAGTGTCATCGCGGAAATTGCCGCCACCGATCTTGAGAAAAAACGGTGTCAGCACCCCTTTTATGATCAAGAATCCCTCATCATTCTTGGGGACCATGTCACCCTTGACGCCGGTACCGGCTGTGTTCATACGGCACCCGGCCACGGCGTGGATGACCATATTGTGGGCAAACGCTACGGACTGGAGTGCTACTCTCCGGTGGAGGACAACGGGGTCTTTTCCAAAGATGTGGAGATGTTCGGCGGACAGTTTATCTTCAAAGCCAACAAGGAGATCAACGCCACCCTTGAAGAACGGGGAGCCCTGCTGAAAAATGAAAACATGTCCCACTCTTACCCCCACTGCTGGCGGTGCAAAAAACCGGTGATTTACCGGGCGACACCCCAGTGGTTTATCTCCATGGACAAAATGGACCTGCGCCAGAAAAGTCTCACCGAGATCAACAATGTGAAGTGGATTCCATCCTGGGGACGTGAGCGCATCTACTCCATGATTGAACACCGCCCGGACTGGTGCCTGTCGCGTCAGAGATCCTGGGGCGTACCTATCCCCGTATTCCACTGCAACGATTGTAAAGAGGTCTATGCCACCCGGGAATCCGTGGATAAAATCCATGCGCTGTTCACCGAGCACAGCTCCGATATCTGGTTTGAAAAAGATGCCGCGTTCCTCATGCCCGAAGGGGCCAAATGCGAAAAATGCGGATCAGACAGCTTTACCAAGGACCACAACATTCTGGATGTATGGTTCGACTCCGGCGTCAGCCATGCGGCCGTGCTCGAAGAGCGCAAGGGACACTCCCGTCCGGCGGATATGTACCTGGAAGGTTCCGACCAGCACCGGGGATGGTTCCACTCGTCCCTGCTCACCGCAGTGGGACGCACCGGACACGCCCCCTACAAGGCTGTTCTTACCCACGGCTTTGTGGTGGATGAGAAGGGCCATAAGATGTCCAAATCCGTGGGCAATGTTGTGGCTCCGGATTCAGTTATCAAGCAATACGGTGCGGATGTGCTCAGACTCTGGGCCGCCTCTGCCGATTACCGCGGTGATGTGAGCATCTCAAATAATATCATCAAACAACTTTCCGACGCCTACCGCCGGATCAGAAATACCTGCCGCTTCCTGCTGGGGAACCTGGACGGATTTCAGGCTGCCGATGCAAGACCGGTGGCACAGATGGGTGAGCTTGACCGCTTTATACTCCATCGTCTTCACACGGTTGTGAAGCGATGCCGGGCTGCCTATGATGAATATGAGTTCCACGTTATTTACCATACCCTGCACAACTTCTGCGTGGTGGACCTGTCCTCCTTTTACCTGGATATTATCAAGGACAGGCTTTACATCACGCCTGCCGAATCACCGGAGCGCAGGGATGCCCAGACCGCCATGGCCATTATCCTGGATGCCCTGGTCAGAATCATGGCCCCCATCCTGCCGTTTACGGCGGATGAGATCTATACTCATATGCCTTTGGCTGACGCAGACCGCAAGGAAAGCATCCACCTGGAAGATATGGTCCGCCTTGACGATTCATGGGAAGACGAGACGCTGGCAGCCAAGTG
>JAKSBB010000010.1 GCA_022361315.1 Desulfobacterales bacterium | reverse complement strand
TTGTCTGTGGTTCAGCTTATATTTTTGCCGGTCCTGTTTCCCAGGCATCCTTGTTGTCCAGAAATGTCTTTATGAACTGGTGATTCAGGGTATGCCCGGATTTATGGGTAATGATATGGCCCTGGATGGGCATGCCCAGCAGGGAAAAATCACCCAGTGAATCCAGAATTTTGTGTCTCACAAATTCGTCCGGGTATCTGAGTCCCCCCTCGTTCAAGATTTTATCATTGTCGATAACAATGGCGTTGTCAAGGCTTCCGCCCTTGCCCAGGCTGAATTTTTTGAGCAGTTCAAGATCCCGGATAAACCCGAAGGTTCTGGCACGGCTGATCTCTGTCTCAAAGTTGTTCTCCGCCCGGTCAAAGGTAAGGCCCTGTTTCCCGATCAGGGGATGGTCAAAATCAATGGTGCAGGAGATCCTGAAGCAGGCCTCAGGCTCAATCCGGACAAATTTATCCCCGTCCGTGACTTCAATGGGGGTGTTGACGATCATGAAATGTTTGGGCAGATCCTGCTCCACCACCCCGGCTGCCGTAAGCGCCCGGGTGAACTCAAGTGCCGAGCCGTCCATGATGGGCATCTCGTAATCATCCATCTCCACAAGGGCATTATCAATGCCAAGACCTGTAAAACTGGCCATGAGGTGTTCTATGGTAGAAACAATGGCCCCGTTGGTTCCCAATACGGTGGCCAGGCTGGTGTCCACCACCATTTTAAACAATGCCTGGATATCCTGGGTGCCGGGCAGGTCCACCCGCCGGAATTTGATACCGTGGTTTTCCCGTGCCGGCCGGATGGTCAGATTGGTTTTTTTACCGGAATGAACGCCGGTGCCGGAAAGGGCAACGTTCTGTGCAATGGTCTGTTGTTTTAAGTAATCCGTCATATATGTAAAAAATATGTATAAGCGCTGTGCCGCGCGTGTCAGCTTATTTAAGCCCAATCAAAAAGTGTGCTATATATATCTGATTTTTATATGCAAAGCAAAACAATTGAGAAAAATCTTTGGATATTACCTGTTTTCTGGTAGAAAAACTAGGGTAGAGTCCAATGGCTCAATTGAATCTCTTTATTTTTTATTAATCGTTTCGTTTTTTCTTTAGGTCCCGTGCAGTCAAGCGTCAAGGGGGACACCATGCTTTCAAAAATGTATTCCTGTGCCGTTCAGGGGCTTTCCGCCATTGTTCTGGATGTGGAGGTGGATATCTCACTGGGACTTCCGGTGTTCAACGTCGTGGGATTGCCGGAGACTGCTGTTCGTGAGAGCCGGGAACGGGTACGGTCGGCCATCCAGAATGCCGGATATACCTTTCCCATGGACCGGGTGGTGGTGAACCTGGCACCTGCGGACATTAAAAAGGAGGGTACCGGTCTGGATTTGCCCGTGGCCCTGGGTATTCTATGCGCCTCCGGACTTTTTCCTCAAGAAAGGGCCGGCCGGTGGCTCACGGCAGGCGAATTGTCACTGGACGGGCACCTCAAGCCGGTGAAGGCCGCACTGCCCTTTGCGCTGGCTGCGCGGGATGCCGGATTCAAAGGAATTATCATTCCTAAAGAAAACGGTCCTGAAGCAGCCATGGTCAAAGATATTGAAGTGATTGCCGTAGACTATCTTTCACAGGTGGTGGAATTCTTTTCCGGCGGCCTCGAACTCAGTCCCTTCTCTCCCGGTGATGTCACGGCTGAAGACAAGGAATCTGACGTATATCGTCTGGATTTCTCTCAGGTCCGGGGCCAGGCCCATGTCAAACGGGCGTTGGAAATTGCCGCTGCCGGAAACCACCATGTCTTGCTCAGCGGCCCGCCGGGCAGTGGGAAGAGCATGATGGCAAAACGCCTTCCCGGTATTCTCCCACTGCCCTCATTTGAAGAATCCATGGATATTGCCCGGGTTTATTCCCTAACCGGCATGACCACGGACGGTGGGTATACACTGGGGACACGGCCCTTCCGATCCCCGCACCATTCTATTTCCGATGCCGGCCTTGTGGGCGGTGGCCCCCGGCCCATGCCCGGGGAAATCAGCCTGGCACACCACGGCGTCCTGTTTTTGGACGAGGTGCCTGAATTCCGCCGCAACGTCCTAGAGGTCCTGCGCCAGCCCCTGGAAGAGGGGCGCATCTCCCTGGCCCGGGCCGGTGCCAAAGCCACTTACCCCTGTCGGTTTATGCTGGTGGCCGCCATGAACCCCTGCCCCTGCGGCAACCTGGGAAATCCGGCCAGGGCATGTGACTGCACCCTCGCCCGAATCCGTCAATACCGTTCAAAGATTTCCGGTCCGCTTATGGACCGGATGGATATCCAGGTGGAGGTGCCCCAGGTGGAGTATGAGGAACTGGTCTCCTCTGGTGAGGCAGAGTCCTCTGCTGCCATCCGTGAGCGGGTAATTTCAACCCGGAAGATCCAGGCCGAACGGTATAACGGCACTGATTTCCTCACCAATGGAGATATATCTCCGGATCTTGTGAGAAAGCACTGCGTCCTGAACAAAGACGCCGCCAGTACCCTCGAACGGGCCATGAAAACCCTGAACCTGTCTGCCAGGGCGTACACCAGCATCCTCAAGGTGTCCCGGACCATCGCAGACCTGGAAGGGGATGAGGAGCTCTCAAAGCCCCACATTCTTGAAGCGGTCAACTATAAGGCCCTGGACCGTCCGGTGGATGCCATGTGAGCATCCCACCGGATTAGGTGCGGCTTAAGCCGACCGGGCAGTCTCCAACACCAGATCCGGGCTGCCGGACAGGGTAGCCCGAATGGTCCGGCCGAGAAACAGCGTGGACTGATTGCCCAGGGTGACAACGCGATCGTTTATCTCCATTTCCACAGTTTGGCGGCTGGTGCCGGCAAACCGCCCCAAGGCCCTGACCTTGTCCTTTAATGCATCCACCGCCCAGTCTTCGGCCGCCTCAATGGTTTTAAACCGTTGCGCCCCTTTGATTCCTTCAACCCGGAATCCGCCGGTATCTCCGGGCTGGATGGTGATTTCCTGCTTGATCATGACATGGCTTGACACCGCCCCCAGAGCATTGGCCACATCGGCATCCTCCGGAATGATCACTTTACCGTTCAAGCGTTTTCCGGCCTCAGGCAGGAAATAATGGGCCGGGGCGCCGATGCCGATAACGGGATGCTCAAGGGTGGCACTGATGGCATAGCCGTTCTGCCCGCCGGAGAGGATGCAGTCGAACAGGTGTTTACTCAGTTCGGTTTCGGTACGATCATTCACCCGGGCGTCCTTTGCCAGTTGCTTTTTCAACAGTTCCCGGGCCAGTTCCTTTTCAAATGTCTGCATCATATGTTGGATAAAGGCCTCCGGTGTCATACCGGAAAGGCCGGAGATAAGTGCCATCATGCGTTCGGCGGCTTTGGCCGGCCATTTTCTGAATTTTTCCGTGACATGGAGAAGGTCGGTGGGGGTAAGGCCGCAGCGCTGCACCAGCCCCCATCCTTCAAGCCGTTCTGTCTTCAGTGAACGGGCAGATAGCAGATTCAGCTTTTTGG
>JAKSBB010000530.1 GCA_022361315.1 Desulfobacterales bacterium | reverse complement strand
GTATATATGTATAAAAGAGAAATTTATAATATAGCCTCTGGTCATTTAACACTGCGAACTGGAAACTTCATCATTTTAAGTAGGCAAATCATCATTTTTGTCATCTATAGATATGGGATTTTCCATGGCTATTCTATGTTAAAAAACCAAAGGGTAATTTTATAGACCAATGCACAAAACAACTATCCTTCGGTTTCACCCCCCCCAAGGGGTGTCGGTTTTATCTTTTTATTGCACCCCGTTTCAGGGTATATTATCTGGGTATATCGTCTGGGTATTTTCTTCAAAACCAATTGGGGGGCAACCGACAACCGTGGATAGGCACACACACTGCATCAGGCGGACCGCAACCGGGAAAGAAGCCGTAAATACCTATCTGCTGTGGCACACCGAGACCCGCCGCGCCCTGATTATCGATCCGGGATGTGAGGCCCCTTGCCCTAGACTGATTCATGAAGTCGAATCCAACGGGTTGATCCCCGCAGCGGTCCTCAATACCCACGGTCACCACGACCATGTCCGGGGTAACGGATTTCTGTGTGAAAGGTATTCAATTCCCGCTTACCTTCACCCGGCAGATAAAGCCTTTTTCCTTGCCAATGGCCTTCCGGAGTTGGAACACACCTATGAAAAAGCGCTGGATATTAGCCACAATGAGATACTGAATCTTGCAGATCTGAAGATTCAGGTACGTCACACCCCGGGGCATACCCCCGGTTCTGTCTGTTTTTATATTGAAGACCAGCAGCCGCCCCTGCTGTTCACCGGTGACACCCTGTTTGTGGGGGATGCCGGCAGAACCGATTTTCCCGGTGGCAGCCTGGATACCCTTTTAGCCTCCATTGAAACTCAAATCATGCCGTTACCGGGTGACACGCGAATCCTTCCGGGTCATGATTACGGCGACAGCCCGGAATCCACGCTGGCAAGGGAAATCCGGGAAAATATCTACATCACGGATTTTCTTTTATAAGCCCTGCCCGCACCGTCTGTATCTTCTTGTAACTTTTTTGTAACCCCTTGTGTGGTATGGAAGTTTCCATTGGGAAACATCGTCCGAATGAAGGTTCCGGCTGCCGGTCCCAAAAGGGCACCTCCACGGCAGCCGGCACCTTTGTTAGGACAGAGGCAATTAACACCTTTTGTCAAGGAGGCAGTATTTAGATGGAACTCAACAGACGGGACTTTATCAAAATCTCAGGGGTCGCGGCAGCCGGGGTGGCCGTCAGCGGTCTGGGGTTTGACCTGAAGCCGGTCAAATCCCACGCCCAGATGCTGAAGACCGAGTATGCCAAAGAAACCACCACCATCTGCTGTTATTGCGCCGTTGGCTGCGGCGCCATCGTCCATACCAGCAAACGGGGTGACGGCAGGGTCATCAACATCGAAGGGGATCCGGATCATGTCATCAACCAGGGGGCGCTTTGCCCCAAGGGTGCTGCCCTCAAGCAGCTGGTGGAGAACGAAAAGCGGCTCACCGAGCCCATGTACCGGGCACCCAACTCAGACAAGTGGGAAACCGTATCCTGGGAATGGGCCCTGAAAACCATTGCCAAACGGGTAAAAGAAACCCGGGACAAGGGTTTCACCCATAAAAATGAAAAGGGCCAGGTGGTCAACCGGGTCACCAACATGGCATCTGTGGGTTCGGCCGCCATGGACAACGAGGAGTGCTGGATTTACCAGGCACTCATGCGCAGTTTGGGCCTGGTGTATGTGGAACACCAGGCGCGGATCTGACATAGCGCAACTGTAGCGGCTCTGGCAGAGTCGTTTGGACGCGGTGCTATGACCAATCACTGGATTGACATCCGCAACTCGGACTGTATCATGATTATGGGCAGTAACGCTGCCGAGAATCATCCCATTTCTTTCAAATACGTGACCCAGGCCATGGAAAAAGGCGCCAAGCTCATCTCCGTGGACCCGAGATTCACCAGAACCTCCGCCCGCGCAGATATCTACGCCGGCCTGCGTTCCGGATCGGATATCGCCTTCCTCGGCGGTATGCTGAAATACATTTTAGATAATGATCTCTATAATAAGGAATACACAGCCGCCTACACCAACGCCCCCTTTATCGTGGGGAAAGACTATGGCTTTGACGACGGCCTGTTCTCCGGTTACAAAGCCTCTAAAGAAGGACCGTCCTTAGGTTCCTACGACAAGTCCAAATGGGCCTTTGAAATGGATGGTAAGGGCGTACCAAAGATGGACCGGGAGATGAAGCACGAGCGCTCCGTATTCCAGCTCATGAAAAAACACTTTGAGCGGTACGACCTGGACACCGTATCCCAGGTCACCGGTACCCCCAAAAAAGATCTCCTGGAAGTTTACAAGACCTACGCCGCTTCCGGCGCAAGGGGAAAAGCCGGTACCATTATGTATGCCATGGGCTGGACCCAGCATACCGTAGGTACCCAGATCATCCGTACCATGGCCATGATCCAGCTGCTGCTGGGGAACATGGGCGTGGCCGGCGGCGGCGTCAACGCCCTGCGCGGGGAGTCCAACGTACAGGGGTCCACGGACCACTGCCTGCTCTGGCACATCTG